>CAZUTB010000036.1:0-9533 GCA_964622905.1 uncultured Oscillospiraceae bacterium
GTACATCAGCGCGTTGAAGTAGGTGTTCCAGTGCCCGACCGCAAACATAAGCGTCAGAACCGCAAGGAGCGCCTTGCTGAGCGGAAGGGTGATAGAGATGAAGGAGCGGAAGTAGCTTGAGCCGTCTATCTGCGCCGACTCGTAAAGCTCATAAGGGATGGAGGACTGGAGGAAAGTCCGCGCGATTATGATATTGTACACACTGACCGCTCCCGGGACTACCATTGACCAGATTGTGTCAATCATTCCAAGGTCGCGCACAATGAGGTACGAGGGAATCATTCCGCCGCCGAAGAACATTGTGAAGGTGAACATGAAGGTAACGAATTTCTTGCCTGCAAGGTCGCGGCTGCTCAGCGGGTATGCCGCCATCATTGTAACCAGCAGGTTGATGAGCGTTCCGACAATCATGTATACAAAGGAATTCTTAAAGCCTCCGGCGATAAGGCTGTTGTTGAAAACCGCCTTGTAGCCCTCAAGCGAGAAATCCACCGGCACAAGCCCGACCCTTCCCGCCGAAACCGCCGAGGCGGAGCTAAACGAGGAGGACACAATATTGATAACGGGCAGCAGAATCGCAACGAGAATGAAGATAAGAATAAAGTAGATAAATCCCATCAGAAGCTTGTCCGAAACCCCGCCGAACTGCCTCAGCGTTTTCTTTTTAACAGTCATTGTTTTTGCTCATCCTTTCACCAGAGGCTTGTATCGCTTACCTTCTGGGCAATCTTGTTCACGATGAACAGCAGCAGGAAGTTTATAACCGAGTTGAAAACCCCAACCGCCGTTGAAAGGCTGAACTGACCGCTTATCAGACCTATCTTGTAAACATAGGTGGAAATAATCTCCGACTGCACCTGGTTTAAGTCGTTCTGCATAAGGTAGACCTTTTCCGCGCCGATGGACATAATGTTGCCTACGCTCATTATGAGCAGCAGGGTTATAGTAGGCATTATCGTGGGGATATCTATATGGATGATTTTCTGCATTCTGCTCGCTCCGTCGATTATCGCCGCCTCGTAGAGCGCTGGGTCTGCATTCGAGAGCGCCGCAATGTAGATAACCGCCGAATAGCCCATGCCCTGCCAGATGCCCGAGAGAACGTAGAGCGGACGGAACATTGAGGGAATGCTCATCAGGTCAACCGGCTTCATTCCAAGGAACTGCATTATCTGCGGAATAAAGCCGCTGCGGACATTGGTAAGGCGAATCAGCATTCCCACAAGCACAACCGTTGAAATGAAGAAGGGCGCGTAGGTCACCAGCTGAACCGTTTTCTTGAACCACTTCTGCCTTATCTCGTTGAGGCAGAGCGCAAGGATTATCGGGGCGGGGAAGCTGAATATCAATGAATAGAAGCTGAGCGTAAGCGTATTTCTCAGAAGCATTGAGAAGTTGGGAGAATTGAAGAACTGATTGAAGTACTTCATTCCCGCCCACGGGCTGCCCAGTATTCCGAGCTTTGCCCGATAGGTTTTGAACGCCAGCGTAACCCCGTACATCGGTATATAGGAGAAGATGATTACCAGAGCAACGGGCACCAGAAGGAAAACGTACAGCTGCCATTGCCTGCTCATCCTTCTTAACAGAGAGCGAAAGGTGTTGCCTTTCGGCGCCGTCGGGCGCTGAACCAATGTGGTCTGCGTCAAGAGCATTTCGCCTCGCTTTGTTCTTTATGGCATAATTCTGTCCGTTTGCAGGGGTAATTTCAAGATGCATTGTCGCAAATCAATCATACAAATTCATAAATTACTCGCCTGAGTTCATGGTGCCAAATCGCAACCGAGGGTACAGAATGCCGCTTCCGAAATGAGCCGTCCATAGAAAAAGCGCTGATTTTTCGCGGGTTTGCGGGCATCAAAAGTACAAATGCGCAACTCCCGAATCATTATCGCCGCTCCCTGATGCATTTTTGCCGCGCGGATGCTATAATCAGGCTATAAAAAAGAAACGTTACGCAAAAGCGCAGGGCAGCTGCCCCGCAAAAGCACAAATCAATGAGCAAAAAGCAGGAAGAACTGCGAAAGGATGGTTACCTATGAAGGATTACAAAGTTGTGTTCAAACCTACCGACAGCCTGAATGAGCGGCTGAAGAAGGCGGCGCACGTAAAGCCAAGCCCCGCGCAGCTCAGATGGATGCGGCGCGGGTATATAGCATTCCTCCATTACTCGCCGAACACCTTTACAAACAGGCAGTGGGGAAACGGGAGCGAAACCGCCGACTGCTTCTGCCCAAGCGAGCAAAGCACGGCGCAGTGGGCGCACGCGGCGGCGCAGGCGGGACTGAAAATGATTATCCCGACGCTCAAGCACCACGACGGCTTCTGCCAATGGAACACGGAAAGCACGGATTTTTCCATCGCAAACTGCCCCGTCAAAGAGGATATCGCGCTAACGCTCAGCGAGGCTTGCGCGCGCGAGGGTATTGATTTCGGCGTTTACCTCTCCCCTTGGGATATGCACCAGCGCGAAAAGGGCATTTGGAACACCCCGAAGTATCAGAAGCTGTATATGCTCCAGCTCCGCGAGCTGATGACGCGCTATGGGCGAATCGGGGAGCTTTGGCTTGACGGGGCTTGCGGCGATATGCCGATATGGACGCCTGTCAAAACCTATTCTCCCGATGAATGGTATGACCTGATGGAAAGTACGCAGCCCGACTGCGTAGTGAGAAACTACGACCCCTTTGAATATGCCTCCGAGGAAGAGTGGGAAAAGCTCAAGAACGGAAGCGGCGAGATAAATTGGCGCGGCAAGGAGCTGCGCTGGGTCGGGAACGAGGACGGAGCAGGCAGGGAGGACGAGTGGTCGGTTCAGCCCGTATTCCACAGAACGCACTCATGGGAATCAACCTTAAATGACTTAGGCGAGGAAAAGTATTATCCCGAGTCCGTCGGCGCGGTGTGGTATCCCAACGAGGTCAACACCCACCTTCTCAACCAATGGTTCTGGAACGAGGAAACGAGCCATGTGAGGGGGCTGGACGAGCTGATAGACATTTTTTATCATTCAATAGGAAATAACGGCGTTCTGCTCATGAACATAAGCCCCGACAGGCGCGGGCTTATACCCGATGACCAGATAACGCGCCTTATGGAGTTCAGGCGCTTTATGGATGATACCTTCGGAAGCGATGCTGCCAAGGGCGCGGAGGCTATTGCGGATTCCTCCAAGAGCGGAGCGCCTGCCGAAAACCTGCTCTGCGAAGGCGAGGAAAAATACTGGACGCCGAACGTGCAGGACTGGGATATAGACAATTCCCGCGCCGTTATCGAAATCCGCCTTCCCGAAAAGCGGCTTTTCGATAACCTGCTTGTTCAGGAGCATATTGCGGAGGGTCAGCGCGTCGCGGGCTGGAGAGCCGAGGCGCTTGTAGACGGCGAGTGGAAGCAGATTGCCGAAAAGAAAACAATAGGCTATAAGGCAATCTGCCGCTTCCCCAAAGTCACGAGCGACAGGGTGCGAATCGAAATCCTCCGCAGCTGGGATACGCCAATGCTTACGCGCGTCAGCCTGCACCTCACCAAAAAGCCCGCTTCAAAGGAGCTGTTCTCCCATGAAGCATTGCACCTTTCAGCGCTTGCCGAAAAGCCCTCCGCGCCTTCAAAGGGGCTTGAGTATAAGCTGTACGCGGGCGGAGTTCAGTCCGCGGCGCTTATCGGCGAGGACGGAAGAGAGCCGTGCCTGAACGGAGTTACTGACACAATAAACGCGGAGCTATCGGATAAAGCTCAGGATTATTCGCTTCTGATAAGCGGCTATGTTTTTGTTCCGCATTCTAATGAGGCTATGCTTAAGCTGGGCAGCACGGACGGAAGCCTGCTCCTGCTCGACGGCAAGGCCGTGATTGATAACGACGAGCCGCACAGCTACCGCGAAAAGACCGCGTATGCGTATCTCTGCGAGGGCTGGCATACCATTGCAGTAAAATACACAAGCTTCAGGAACGTGGGCAAGCTCCGCCTCCTTTGGACAAATCCCGCATATGAGCTTGCGGATATAGCAAAAGAGCTGCTTTACCATTGAGCAAGGCGGAGAAGCGGCGCAGGGAATCACAGCCGCTCATCTGCAAGCTTTACAGCTTTGGAATCTGCCCAAGCGCACAAAAACAGACGGATAAAGCCCGCCTGTTTTTGCATATAAAGCGCCGCAAAGCTATTCGGCGCTGTTTATTTTCCGCCATTTAATTCGCCCGCGGCATCGACCCTGCGCCTACGGCACAAGCTTCATATCTTTGCTGAGCATTTCCTCGGTAGGGCGGGTATTTTCGTTTTTGAACATAACGTAGTCTATCGGGATGCCCTTTTTCTGCGCCATTTTGACGGTGAGGGACGTTCCGCCCTTCTTGCCCGTGTAAACGGCGATGAGCCTGTCGCTTTTTTCAATCATCCACCTGTCGCGCCGCTGCATACAGCCGTCCTTATACTTTTCCGAAAGCACGGTAACCGTGTCGGCAAGGCGTATCAGCTCAAAATAATTCTTCCTGTCGCTTTCTCTCCAGCGCTCAAACTGGTCGGAGCAGGGAATTGCGCAGTGCAGGCGTATGTCGTTATGCTTTTCCCGAAGGCTTATCGTTTCCTCCGCCGCCCACTGGTCCGTTCCCAAAGCCATTCCCGAAATAAATTCGCGCGCGCCCAAGGAATAAGCCCGCTCAATCGCCTGATACAGAAGGCGTTTCAGGAGCTGAACATCCTCGCCGCAAAGCCCGAGATGCTGCGGACGATGGCCGGTAAAAGCGCAGACCTGCATATTTCCTCCAAATGCTTTATTAAGCGCATTATAGCAGACGCACGGCGCGGCTTAAAGCGAACACGGAAAATTTTTCGCGCTCTTGTCAACGCAGGAGCGCCCGCCGCATAGACTCCAAAGGACGGATAAAGGAGGAGTTTATATGTGCGGAATAGCGGGATGCGTTGATTTTTACGCAGATTTTCTTTCGGAAGCGGAAAAAAGCGGAGAGATGGCGAAGCGCGGCTTAGGGGCACTGAGGCGGCGCGGTCCGGACGGCTTTGGAATTTATGTAAAAAAGCATATCGTTATGGGGCACGCGCACCTAAAGTTAATGGAAAAAATAAACGGCTCTCAGCCCGCGCAGAAAAGCTTTCGCGGCGTGTCTTTCTCGCTTTGCCTCTGCGGAGAGATATATAACGCAAAGGAGCTGAAGCTTGAGCTTGAGGCGAAGGGCTATGATTTCACCGAGGGCGACGCGGAGGTAGCGCTTTGCGCGTTTATGGAATACGGCGAAAAATGCCTTGAGAGGCTTGACGGCGTTTTTGCCCTCGCCGCGTGGAACGCCGAAACGGAAACCCTGCTGCTTGCGCGGGACAGAATCGGAATTAAGCCGCTTTTTGTGTATTACGAGGGCGAAAGGCTCTACTTTGCATCCGAGCCAACCGCAATCCTTGAAATGGCGGAAAGAAAGCCCCGAATATCCGAAACGGGTCTGCGCGAGCTGCTTGCGCTGTCGCCGATGCGGACAATAGGCGAGGGAATATTTGAAAATCTTTTCGAGGTGCTTCCCGCCAAGGCGATTACGATATCGCGGGAGGGCAGGAGCGAAAGAACCTATTGGCGGCTTAAATCGGAGCGCCACCGGGACAGCTACGAGGACACCGCCGAGCATATACGCCACCTGCTCTCCCGCTCCGTAAGGGCGCAGACGCATTACTCCGCTCCAATCTGCACCTTTTTAAGCGGCGGGCTTGATTCCTCCGTTGTCACCGCGCTTGCCGCGGAGCGGCTTCGCGAAAGGGGACGCGAGCTTTACACCTACTCCTTTGAATACGAGGACAACAGCAGGTATTTCAAGCCCACGAGCTATCAGCCGGACAGCGACGATAACTGGGCGGCGCGAGTGGCGGAGGAAATTGGCACGGAGCATATGATTCTTTCGCTCAAAAGCGCGGAGATTCACAGGCTGATTCCCTCGGCGCTCGAGGCTCGCTTCTTCCCGGGAATGGGAGATATTGACGCTTCCCTGCTTGCGTTTGCCTCCCGCGCCGCAAAGCGCAGCCCGATAGCGCTCTCGGGCGAGTGCGCGGACGAGGTTTTTTCGGGTTATCCATGGTGCGCAAAGCCTGCTGCACGCGGAACGCTCCCTTGGGACACGGACAGAGCGGCGAGGACGCGCCTGATAAAGAGCGAAACCGCAAAGAAACTCGAAACAGAGGAATATGCGCAGGAGCGTGCCGCCGCGCTTTGGGATGCAGCGCCAACAGAGGGAAGCGCAAGCGCGGAGGAGGAGAATAAAAAGCGCGTAAACTACATGAATCTTTACGGCTTTATGCAAACCCTGCTTGAGCGCAAGGACAGAATGACGATGTATTCATCCCTCGAGATACGCGTTCCCTTCTCGGATTACCGGCTGATTCAGTATGTTTACAACGTTCCCGAAGCATATAAGCGCCCCGGCGGGGAAAACAAGGGGCTGCTGCGCCGCGTCGCGCGCGGCTTGCTTTCCGAGAACACCCTCCATCGCCCGAAATCGCCGTACCCGAAGACGCACAGCCCCGTATACGAAAGGGAGATAACGGAGGTTATGCGCGGTGTGCTGGCGGATTCGTCCTCACCGCTTTACCTTTATATGGATGACGAAGCGCTCCGCGAGCTGGTTTCAGCGCAGACCGATGTCGGCAAGCCCTTCTTCGGTCAGCTCATGGCGCGCCCGCAGATGCTTGCATGGCTTTGGCAGCTCGATATGTTCCTCAGGAAATACGAGGCGGTGAGCGTGTAAGCTCAGGCGCGCCCTGCGGCAGGGTATTTTATACGCAAAAGGACGCGAGCCGCAAAGCCCGCGTCCTTACGAGTAAGTTAGTTACCTCATGCGAAAGGGTTCTCGGTCTTATACAGCATTCCCTTGGGCTGATTGAAGGCAACGTCCGCAACTCCGAAGTACTTGAGCGCTTCGTAGAGAACCTTGCCGACAGGAGCGAACGCAACGCCGCCATGATGCGGATAGCGCTTTTCGATAAGCACATGGCGATAGAAGCGGTTCATCTCGGGAATGGCGAAAATGCCGATTCCGCCGAAGGAGCGGGTAGCAACGGGCAGAACCTCGCCCTCCGCGATGTAGCTGTGCAGGGTCGCGTCAGCGGCGCTCTGCAGGCGGAAGAAGGTGATCTTGCCGGGCTTGATGTCGCCCTCGAGCGTTCCGCGGGTGATGTCCGGCTCTGCGGGATCCGGCTCAAGCGCGCGCTTCTGGATGAGCTGATACTTCATAGTGCCCTTGGTAAGATGGCACATAGGGGTGTTTCCGCAATGGAAGCCCATGAAGGTTTCGTTGATCTTGTAGTCGTACTTGCCCTTGATGTCGGCGTCGTACAGATCCTGCGGTACGGTGTTGTTGATGTCCAGAAGGGTCGGGGCGATGCCGGTCGCGCAGGCGATGATGTACTCGGTCAGAGCGCCGTAGATATCAACCTCGCAGGCTACGGGCATAAGGCGGGAGGCAAGGCGGCTGTTGACGTAGCAAGGCTCAAAGCCGAACTGCGGCTGGAACGCCGGCCAGCACTTGTTAGCCATAGCAACATACTTAGCAGCGCCCTTGTTCTGCTCAACCCAGTCAAGCAGGGTGGCTTCAAACTGCGCAAGGCGAGGGAGGATTCCGGGCATCTTGTTGCCGTCGCCCAGCTCCTGAGCCATATCCTTAACGATAGCGTCAATGCGCTTGTCGCCCTCGTGCGCCTTGTAAGCGGCAAGAAGGTCAAGCTCGGAGTTTTCCTGAACGGAAACGCCGAGGTCGTAACGCGGCTTGATGGGCGCGTTGCAGGCAAGGAAGTCCTGCGGGCGCGGTCCGAAGGAGATAATCTTGAGGTTCTTTACTCCGAGGATTACGCGCGCGATAGGCTCGAATTCAGCCATCATCGCGGCTACCTCGTTGGCGGTGCCAACGGGATACTCGGGGATGTAAACCTTAAGTCCGCGAATGCCGATATTATAGCTGGCATTCAGCATTCCGCAGTACGCGTCACCACGGTCGGAGGCAAGAATGCTCATGCTTTCCTCGGCGGCGGCTGCGAACATTACGGGGCCTTCAAACTTAGCGGCAAGCAGCGTTTCGGGGCCTTCCGGTCCGAAGTTTCCGAGATAAACGACAAGCGCGTTGACCTCATTGTCCTTCAGCTCCTGAAGAGCCTTCATAGCGTCTACTTCATTTTCGATTATGGTGTTGATTTCGACAACCTCGCCGCCCGCCTTACGGTAGGTTTCGACGAGCTTCGCGCGGCGATTCTTGCTCAGCGCGATGGGGAAGCAGTCGCGGCTTACAGCCACAACGCCCAGCTTAACTACAGGAATGTTCATATCTGTATTCCCTCCTCAGATAATCAGTACGTTCCGCCGCCTGCGCAATACATGGGCAATGCAGACAGCGGCAGCTGAGTATAGAATAGCATATTTGGCGGCGGCTTTCAATCGGTTTAACGATTTGTATGGTACATTATATTTGTAACAATACATTTATCCCAAATTTTCTTGAATTATTGCTAATCCGCGCCGCCGATACCCCATATTGACGCAGCGCCGTCAGCGTCGCCGGACAGGAGCGCCGAAAGCGCACGCGCAAGCTGAGCGTCCTTTTCCGCAGGAAATGTGAAGGGGTCGGTCAGAACGGCGCTCCCCGCGCTTCCGCCGTGAAAACAAAGATTCCGCTCGCGGAAGCCATCAGCCGCATCCTCCGAAAGCAGGTAAGCGGCAAGCCTTTGCGCCTCCTCGCTCGCCGATGGCGAAAGCCCGATGTACACAGTTCTTTCGGTCGCGGGCGGCAGAATTTCAAGAGCAAAGCGCTCATTTTCGCTGATAAATACGGATGCTTCGCCGTCAGGCAAGACAGCGAAATACGCCTCGCCCTCGGTCAAAGCCTTTTTGACGGCGTAGGCGTTTGAATAGAGCTTATACGGACATTTGCAGCCGAGAAGCGCGAGCGGGAGCGCCGAGAAATCCCGAGCAAGGGCGCAGAAGCCATCCTGCGGGCAGGCTTCCATAAGCTTTTCAAGCGAAAAGCGCTCATCCGAAAGCGCGTCCTTTCTGTAAACAAGGCTGTAAAACTCTGAATAGTAAGGAAGCGGAGCGCCCGAAAGCAGCGCCTTCGGCGGCGCGCACTCCGGTGTGAACAGGTAAATATCGGGCATTACCCTGCTCCCGCTAAGCTCCGAAGCGCCCGCAGAGCGGAGAAAAACGCGCGTCCCGCTTTTCCCCTTCTCAAACGCCGCTATTCTGCGGAGTATTTCGCCGCCGCTTTTGACTATCGTCCCCGTTTGCCATATCACAACGGTTTTCAGCCTTTGTTCCCGAACGCCCGGGGTTTCGGGCGTTTCCCGCGAAAGCCGCAGATACACGGGCGAAAACAGCGCAAGCAGCACAAACAGCGCGGCGCAAGCCGCCGATAAGAGCTTTTTCATATAACCCTCCCCGCCTAACTATATGCGGAAAGCGGCGTAAAAAGCGCCGAGCGACGGCTTTCTCAGAAAAACAGCGGATATAATGAGCTGTAGGTATTGACAGCCATAAAGATACGCCGCAGTATTGCTCCGAG
>CAZUTB010000037.1:0-9512 GCA_964622905.1 uncultured Oscillospiraceae bacterium
TGCTCATATCCATAAAACTAAAGAAGGAAGTGTCTGCCATGTCCATTGCAAAGAAACTGATAGCTGAATTCATCGGAACCGCGGTGCTTGTTGTCTTCGCCTGCGGCGCTGCCGTAGGAGCTACGACCTTCGGCGGTCTTACCCTCGCCTCCGCAATTCTGCTGATTGCGTTCGCGTTCGGGCTTGTGATTGTCGCTATGGCGTACTCAATCGGAAATATCTCCGGCTGCCATATCAACCCTGCCGTAAGCTTCGGAATGTGGCTTTCCGGAAGAATGACTCTCAAGGAAATGCTGCTCTACTGGGCGGCTCAGTTCCTCGGCGGTATCGCCGGAGCAGGCGTTCTCAGCCTGCTGTTCAAGTCTTCCGCGAACCTTGGGCAGAACGGCTTCGGCACCATCGTGCCGGTCGGCTGGCTCGGCTCGTTCGTAGTTGAAGTAATCCTCACCTTCGTGTTCGTTATCGCGGTAATCGGCGTAACGAGCAAGCCCGAATACAGCAATGTTGCGGGTCTTGTGATTGGCTTTAGCCTTACCCTGGTTCACATCTTCGGAATTCCGTTTACCGGAACCTCCGTTAACCCTGCCCGCAGCTTCGGACCCGCGCTCTTTGCAGGCGGAGCCGCCATTCAGCAGGTTTGGGTATTTATCCTCGCGCCTCTCGTCGGCGCCGCGCTTGCCGCTTTCGTTTACAAGTACATCTCCGCGAAGAACGCTAAGTAATTCCTGAAATCCGATACATCATAAAACGGAGCGCCTACGCACTGTAGACGCTCCGTTTTACTATCATCATTAATAAGAGTTACTTGCCTAATTCCGCAATAATGTCATCCATGCTCTTTCCGCTTTCCTTGAGCTTCTGCATAAGGGAGGCGTACTTCGCGGCTTCCTGCTTGCGCACTTCCTTGTTCGCTTCACGGGCGGCGCGCGCTTTCTTGAGAGCCTCGCGGCGAACCTCGGTAAGCTCCTCGGGCGTCAGCTTCTTTTTGCTTTCGGCTTTGCGGGGCTTTTTGCTCAGTACAAGCAGCTTTTCCTTGCGCGCAAGAACCTTTTTTAGCGCTTCGGCGGAGCTTTGCAGAGCTTCACGCCTGGCGTTCAGGGTCGCCTCGGTCTTTGCGACAAGCGCCTGACGGGAAGCGCTCAGCTTCGTCAGCTTCTCAATCTGCGCGTCAGCCATCCTGAGCCTTTCCTCGATTACGGGATAAGCCTTGCGCGGCTTCTTTTCCTTATTCGTCTTAACTTGCTTTTTTACTCCACGAGGCATAGCTTGCACCTTCCTTTTAACATATTAAGATTTATGCTTCATGCGCTTAGTATATATCATGTATCAAATGATTTCAATAGTTATTTTTACTTTTTTATTTTATTAAGTCTGTTCCGCTCAACTATATATCGCTGTAAACAATGACGGTTGTCCGACTAATGACATCTGCTTGAACTGACTGCTCTAGGTTAATGCGGCTATGCCTGAGAAGCCGTGCATCAACGCGCCGGCATGAATGCAAGCGTCCGTCATTTTTAGTTTGCAAGCACAGGCAGACCGGCAGATATCCAAATAAAATGCCGCCTCCCGCGTCCGTAAGCGCTGAAAGGCGGCAAAATATTGTGTTTACGCTTTTTCCTCAAAGCTGTGCTGGCAGCGGGAGCAGGTAACCGTGACGCTTCCCGTTCCGCGCTTCAGCTTGAGCCAGCTCTTGCAGCCGGGGCAGCGGAAGTATTTATACTCCTTGCGGTTCTTAAACCTTGCCTTCGCCTGCCTGTATTCGGTTTTGCGCCTGCTTACCCAGCTCATGTACTTGCGGTTCTCCTCGGCGCGTACATCAAGCTTTTTTGAGAACATGCGGTAGATAACAAAAGCATACGCGATAAGCCCGATGAGCCAGAGAATGCTTATGTTGAGAATCAGCCCGAGAAGATATATTGTAAGCCCAGCCCAGAGAAGCGTTCTGCTCAGCTGGTCGCCGCCGTATCTTCCGTTCATGAAGGAACGGAGAGTCTGCTTTATTTTTTCAAAGAATGACATAATGCTTACCCCTTTCAAACGCGGTAAAATTATTATCAGCGGTAGTAATACCCGCCGCGCGAGCCGCAGCAGCCAAGACCGCCCGACAAGCAGCTGCAAACGGCGTTGGCAAGGCATATGACGAGGCAGGGATTGGAGCAGAGGAAGCTTGTGAAGCCGTAGCCCGCCCCGCGCTTTCTGTAGCTTTGCCCAGCGGACTGTATAGCGGAGAGCCAGCGCACATAATCGTCATTCTGCGGGTTCATGTTTACAGCCGCCCTTGCGTCGTTAACCGCCGCTACGCGGTTTCCGCAGCCCATGTTTGCACAGGAGCTCCAGTAGTACCATTCCGCGCTCTTGCTTGCTATGGTTCCGAGAATTCTTATCGCGTCGGTATAGCGCTTTGATAAAACAGCCTCACGAACGGTTTCAAATACAGGGTCGTCCGCTCCGGCATAATCATCGTACTGCGTTTCGTTTTGCCCGCCGTAGCCCTGCTGACCCGCGTTTCCGTATGCGCGGTTGAACGCCTCCCAGAACGAGCCGAAGTCGCCGTAGCCGCCGCCCTGCCCGCTTTGGTTCTGATATCCGCCGCCGCTCTGGTAGCCGCCGCTTTGATATCCGCCGTAGCCGCCTGCGTAGGGGTTGCCGTTCTGCCCGCCTCCGCTGTACCCCTGATAGGTGGGACCCGAGGATTTGTGCTTGATTAGCGTGGTATACGCCTCGTTCACCTCGCGCATCTTATCCTCGGCTTCCGCGCTTCCGTTGTTCAAATCCGGATGGTATTTTTTTGCGAGCTTGCGGTAAGCCGCCTTTATTTCGTCGTCGGTCGCGCCCTGGGGAACGCCGAGCACTTCATAGGGATTCCTGCTCACTTCCCCTTCTCCTTTCGCGGCAAAGAGCCGTCCGCCTCGGGCTTTTCCGATGCCTTCAGCTTGCGCTTTTTTTCGCGCCGCGCAGTAATCGCGGCGTAACGCGCCCATACTCCAGAATACAGTATATTTCGCAAAATGTCTACATCCTGAATGCATGGAAGCGTTTCAAACGCCTCTGCGCCCTCGGCAATCAAAAGGGAAAGCGCATCCTTCAAAAGCGTTTCGTAGTCGGCGCTTTCGCTCATCGTTTTCAGAGGATTGAAGCGCCCGAGCCGCCTGTCCGCGGGAAGGTCTTCATATGCGTCCATAAGATAGATAAACCTTCCCACCGCCTCGCCTACGCACCTGAGGGTGTCCTTCCATATATCGTCCTTACAGGCGTATATTTCGCCGAGCATTGCCGCAGTCTGATTCGCCAGCGAGTCAACGTTTTCGGTGTCGCTCTTTTCGGCGCTGTCTATCTCTGCAAGCGCGTTCTTTATTGCCTCGCATTTCTGCGGCCATCTTTCCTCAACGCCGCTGTATGCCTTTTTGAGCAGCTTTGCCTGTGAAAGCCCCGCAAGGCTCTTTTCGTCCTTCCAGTTGTCAAGGCACTTATAGTAGGCAAGCGCTATATTCATGTCCGCGGCGTAGCCTGTAAGCTCGTTGCTTATCATAAGCCGCTTCTTTATCGGGTGAACAACGCAGGAGCGTGTTTCGGAACGCTCCTCCGGCTCGTAAAGCGAGCTTAGGAGGATTAAGAGAAAGGTCATATCGTAGCTTAAGGTGAGCTGCCCCTGAGCGCCGCAAATCCTTTTCAGCTCCCTGCACAGCCCGCAATAGTACGCCTCGTACCTTTTCTTCGCTTCCTCCGGAAGGCTTTCCGTGTCTATCGTAACGTAGCCGAACATCAGTCTTTCCCTTTCGCTTCGCCGCTTCCGACATCGGCGTCGTATGCTCCGTCGTCGGGAGCATTCTCGGCGTTATCCACCGCCTGCCCCGCAAGACTAAGCAGCGAGGCAAGCTCATCCGATTCGCGCCTGATTTCCTCGTTGTCCTTGCCCCTTAGAGCAGCCTCAAGCTTCTGCACCTGCGGGTTTATTCTTGCTGCATCCTCGGATTTCAGGCGCTTTTTCGCGCTCTTTGCCTGACGGAGCAAGTCCTCGGCGCGCCCGCGAATCTCCGCCCCGTTTTTCTTTGCGGCGTCCTCGGCGGCATACTGCTGCGCCTCCTTCACCGCTCTGTCTATATCCTGCTTGGACATATTGCTTGAGCCGACGAGCGTTATGGACTGCGCCTTGCCCGTCCCGAGGTCCTTTGCGGACACGTTGACAATTCCGTTCGAGTCGATGGCGAATGATACCTCAATCTGCGGAACGCCCCTCATGGCGCGCCTTATTCCGTCAAGACGGAATTTGCCGAGCAGACGGTTCGCGCTCGCAACCGGTCTTTCGCCCTGATAAACGTTTACCTCAACCGAGGTCTGGAAGTTCGCGGCAGTCGAGAAAACCTGACTGCGCTTAACCGGTATAGCCGTGTTCCTGTCTATAATCGGAGCGAAAACGTCGCCGACGGTTTCAATTCCGAGGGAAAGCGGGGTAACGTCAACCAGCAATAGCCCCTTAACCGTTCCGGCAAGCACTCCGCTTTGCAGGCACGCGCCTATCGCAACGCACTCGTCGGGGTTGATGCTTTTGCTCGGCTCCTTGCCCGTAAAGGCTTTTACAGCATCCTGAACCGCGGGAATTCTTGACGAGCCGCCCACGAGCAGTACCTTTCCAAGCTCCGCAGGCGTGAGCCCTGCGTCCGCAAGCGCCTGCTTAACAGGCCTCATCGTCGCCTTGACGAGGTGGGAGGTAAGCTCGTTGAATTTCGCGCGGGATATTGAGGCGTGCAGGTGCTTCGCTCCGTCCTTTCCCGCGGCAAGGAACGGCAGCTCAACCTCCGTCTGCATGACTCCGGAAAGCTCTATCTTAGCCTTCTCCGCCGCCTCGCGCACGCGCTGCATCGCAACGGGGTCTTTGGAAATATCAACCTTGTTTTCTTCTCTGAACATATTTACAAGGTAATTTGCAAGGCACTCGTCGAAATCATCGCCGCCAAGCCTGTTGTTGCCGGCGGTTGCGAGAACCTCGATAACGTCGGAGTTGATTTCAAGTACGGATACGTCGAAGGTTCCGCCGCCTAAGTCGAATACCATTATCTTCTGCGGCTCCTGCTTGTCTATTCCGTATGCCAGCGCCGCCGCGGTAGGCTCGTTGATGATTCTTGTTACGTTAAGCCCCGCAATCTTGCCCGCGTCCTTTGTAGCCTGCCGCTGCGCGTCCGTAAAATAGGCGGGAACGGTTATAACCGCGTCTGTTACGCTTTCGCCAAGGTACGCCTCCGCGTCGGATTTGAGCTTCATAAGTATGAACGCCGAAATCTCCTGCGGTGTGTAGGTTTTATTGTCAATCTTTATCTTTCGGTCCGAGCCCATATCGCGCTTTATTGAAATAACAGTGCGGTCGCGGTTCGTTACAGCCTGACGCTTAGCGTTCTGACCTACGAGCCTCTCGCCCTCCTTGGTAAACGCTACTATGGAAGGGGTTGTGCGTCCGCCCTCGGAGTTGGGAATGACGGTAGCCTCTCCGCCCTCCATGAACGCCGTGCATGAATTTGTTGTTCCAAGGTCGATTCCGATGGTTTTGGTCATTGGTCAGCCTCCTTGCGGCGGAAGTGATATTGCCTCCGCTTCAGCAGCTTTCAGTATAGACTATCACAATGAAGGCTGGATTGCTAATATATGAACGAACTGTAAACAAACGCGCCCGCGCCGAGGCATAGAGGCGGTTTCGCTGCCGCTTCGTGCCTGCGCCTGCGTCTTTTATTTATAAGTTGTTTTGTGCGGCGCAAAACTCTCCGCAAATATGAAAAACGTTTCTCCAAAGCCTTGTATTGCCGCGATTTGTATGCTATACTAAGCCTGTAGCTGTAAAATCCGACGGATGTTCCCGCCTTTGCGGGGTGAACGGCGGGTTTTGCAGCGGAAACGGCGCTTTGCGCCGATGATGATGCGACGTATGTGAAAGAGTGGGATATTCCCGCTCTTTTATCTTGTCGGATCAGATTTTTATGGTAAGGCAGGGCATAATATTGGCAAAAGGGGCAAAACCGGCAGCCGCTAAGTGGAAGCCGCTCGCGAAGGACAAGGCGGAAAAGCTCGCCATTGAGATGGGGCTTGAGCTTGCGGACGTTGAAATGGTCAAGGAGGGCGGCGGGAATCTTCTGCGCTTTTTGATTGACAGGGACGGCGGGGTAGACCTTGACACCTGCGAAAAGTACCATCGCGCGCTTATCCCGCTTGTTGAGGACGTCGAGTACGATTTCATGGAGGTTTCCTCCAAGGGAATCGACAGACCGCTAAAAACGCAGCGCGATTTCGAGCGCGCGGTAGGCGAAACCGTCGAGATTCACTTTTACCGCCAGACGGACGGAAAAAAGAGCGCAAGCGGAGTGCTTACGGGCTTTGACGAAAAGTCGGTAACGCTCGCCTCGGGAGAAAGCTCCGCCGTTTACAAGCTTAGCGAGCTTTCGCTTATCAGACCGCTTATCGAGTTTACGGAGGCGGATGAGGAAAGCGCCGACTGAGCCCCTTTACGACAACTATGAAATAACGCTTGGCAAAGGAGATGGCAGATATGAGAAAAAAACAGGACGAGCAGCTTAACATGATGGAAGCCATTCATATGCTTTCCAAGGAGAAAAGCATAGATGAGAATGTGCTTATCGGCGCTATCGAGGAGGCGCTCGCTACTGCCTACCGCAACAAGCGCGGCAGGGAGAACCAGCCGCTCAGCAATCTTTCCGTAATGCTAAACCGCGATAACGGCAGGGTAGAGGTTTTTGCCCGTATGCAGGTTGTCGAGGAGGTTGAGGACGACCAGACGCAGATAACGCTTGCTCAGGCGCGCCTTTCCAACCCGGGCTTCGCTATCGGCGATATTGCCGAGGTGGAGATTACCCCTCAGGATTTCGGGCGCGTCGCCGCTCAGACCGCAAAGCAGGTGCTTATGCAGAGAATCCGCGACGCGGAGCGCGGCAAGGTGTATGACGAATACATCGAGAAGGAAAACGAGATACTTACCGCGATAGTCCAGCGCGTAGAGCCGAGATGCGTTTACATGGATCTCGGGCATACCGAGGGGCTTATGGAGCAGAGCCAGTTCATGCCCGGCGAGGAGTATCATCCCAACGACCATATCAAGGTTTACGTGCTTAATGTAAAGCGCTCCGTAAAGGGCGGACCGCAGATTATGGTAAGCCGCGTTCATCCGGGGCTTGTAAAGCGCCTCTTTGAGCTTGAGGTTCCCGAGATTCAGACGGGCAGGGTTCAGATTAAGTCCATTGCCCGCGAAGCCGGAAGCAGAACCAAGATGGCGGTTTACGCGCCCTCCGATATGATGATTGACCCCGTCGGCGCTTGCGTAGGCCCTCGCGGTACGCGCGTTGACAGCGTTGTCAATGAGCTGAGCGGAGAAAAGATTGACATCATCAAGTGGGCGCCGGATCCCGGCGAGTTCATCGCCAACGCGCTCAACCCCGCCCATGTAATGAGCGTTTTCACCTCGGATGAGGAAAAGGTCTGCCGCGTTATCGTTCCCGATAATCAGCTTTCCCTCGCAATAGGCAAGGAGGGGCAGAACGCCCGCCTCGCAGCCCGCCTTACCGGCTGGAAGATTGATATAAAGAGCGCTTCACAGGCTGAGGAGATGGCGGGAATGATTTCCGCCGAGGGCGTTGACGAGATTCCCGAGGATATGGCTCCGGTTGACGATTACATTCAGGACGCGATGCCCGACGATTTGCCTCCGGACGGGTTCGGATACTGATAAACTGACAAAAGGGGGCGCGCTCAAGTGCCGAAGCAAAAGAAGATTCCTAGCCGTATGTGCGTGGGCTGCCGCCAGATGAGCCCGAAGCGCGAGCTTATCCGAATCGTCAAGAGTCCCGAGGGCGTATTGTCCGTCGATATGAAGGGCAAAGCGCCGGGGCGCGGGGCATACATATGCAAATCCTTCGAGTGCCTTGAAAAGGCTCTTAAGCAGAAGCAGCTTGAGCGGGCGCTTGAGGTAAAAATAGGCGATGACATTGCGGCTCGCCTGCGTGAGGAAGTGGAAACTGCTTGCCAGACGTTGTAAGCGAGGAAAAGGCACAGCGAATCTTCGGGCTTCTCGGGCTTGCTGCCCGCGCAGGGCAGGTAACAAGCGGCGAAAGCGCCTGCGTTGACCTTATCCGCTCGGGAAAGGCTATTGTGTGCCTTATCGACGCAAACAGCTCCGATAACGCCAAAAAGAGGCTTACCGACAGCTGCACTCACTACGGAGTTGCGCTTGCGCTGCTCCCGGGAGACAGGCTCGGCGCTTCCATCGGAAAACCTTCAAGAAAAGCCGTTTGTCTTTCTAAAGGTTCATTTGCAATTCAGGTGTGTTCTCTGCTATAATAGAACATAGAGCCGCCTATTTTCAGCGCTTTTGTCGGGATGGCTCAAAACTGCCTCCGATTACGGAAAAAAGCGTGCTAGAATCTCGATTCTCCATCGCTCCCGCATTATGTGGGAAAGCGCAGGGCTTCAGAATAAACTGTTGGCGAACCAACACGCATTATGCGGGGGTGTAGGCATTACATGACCAAAGTTAAGCTCAGGGATACAACGAAGGAACTCACACAGGGAGCGGGCGAGCTTCTGGAAAAGCTTGTTGCCGCGCGTAAAAAACTCTCCGGCTCTATTCAGCAGCTGCAAAAGACGGAATCAGAGTTCCGCCGCGCTGCCGATCAGGCGGAGAACCAGCGCAAGCTGGAGGAAGCGCAGCGGATGCAGTCAATGCACCAGAAGGCGTATACAATGCCCGATGATGAGATTCCCGAGACTGAAACCGTGAGCGAGGAAAATATCAGCGCGCCGGTAAAGGCGAAGGACGCTCCTGCCGAGGTTAAGGCGCAGGAAAGCCCGAAGGAAGCAGAGCCGGCTAAAAAGCCCGAAGCGGCTAAGAAGCCGGAGCCGGAGGCTGCGCCCGCCGCGGAAGCTAAGGCGGAGGCAAAGCCCGAGCAGAAGGCAGAAAAAGTACAGGAAGCAAAGCCGGAGCAGAGCAGCGAAGCAGCTGCGGAAGCAAAGAGCGCGCCGGAAACGGTTAAAGCGCCCAAGCCTGCTGCGCAGCCTCAGGCTCAGCCAGCACCGAAGCCTCAGGCGCCGAGAGCGGATGCTCCGAGGCAGCAAGCGCCTATGCAGCCCCGTCCCCTGAATCCTCAGGGTCCTTACGGCAGACCCGCGAATCCTCAGGGACCCTATGGCCGTCCTGCGAATCCGCAAGGTCCTTATGGTCGTCCCGCGAACCCGCAGGGCGGTCAGCAGTTCGGCAGACCCGCTAATCCTCAGGGACCCTACGGCAGACCCGCCAATCCTCAGGGACCCTACGGAAGACCCGCGAATCCTCAGCAGGGCGGCTTCGGTCGTCCCGCGGGAGCGCCTATGGGCGCGCCTCGTCCCGGGCAGGGGCAGTATGGCCGTCCCGCAGGTCAGGGCGGATATGGAAGACCCGCCGCAGGCGGAGCGCCCGGCGCCCGTCCGATGGGCGGCGGAGCAGGCCGTCCTATGGGAGCGCGCGCGCCCACGGGTCC
>CAZUTB010000038.1:0-9491 GCA_964622905.1 uncultured Oscillospiraceae bacterium
GTAATCGCCCGACTGCCCGAAGGCAAGCTCGTCGCCGAGCCATTCCGTACCTGTCGCAACCTTGAGAATGTATCTGCCGGCATCGAAATAAACGGTTACCTCGCTTTCGGGATTGAGATAGACAACGCGCGCCGGTTCGCCTTCCTCCGTTCCAACGGGGAATAGCTTGTAGCAAGCCGACGTGCCCTCCGTTGACAGCTTAAGCCCCGCCATGCACTTTACGCGGTAATCGCTGGGCGTTGGGCTGTCAAACGCGCCCGTGAATTTGCCGTTCATTATCCTTTCGCAGCCGCTGCTGTCGCGCTTCATTCGGTACAGCGCGTTGTACTCGTTTGCCTCCTTGAAGTACAGCCAGCCGCCCGAAGCGCGTATTTCCTTTGCACATGAAAAATCGTTAAGCGGCGTTTCATGGTATTTGCTTAAATCGCCGTTTAGGTCAATGCAGCTTACTTTGCCCGTGGGGTTGCCGCGCTCGTCCTTGCCGTCCTCGCCAAAGTAAATAACGCCGCCGACGATGGTGCCGCCCTCCTGCCCGTAGCAGTAGCCGCCCTGCTTTATCAGGCTGTCGCCGTCAAAGGCGCATTTGTACACATAGCCGTGATAGTCAACGCTCCACAGCACATCTCCGTCTATGAACAGGCTGTCGGTTTCCGCATCGCAGAGCAGCTTCGGCTCGCCTCCGCCCGCCAAAACGCGGAATATGCGTGAGCTGCTTGCATTGTTGATGTAGTAACCTCGCCCTCGCGCACGCTTATGCAGACAAAGTCGGGACGCGAAGTGAAAAGAAAAGGATTTGCGAATCCAAGCTCGCCGCTCAGGGCTTCGCTTGAAAAATCATTAATGACCGGTGCTGCGGCATTGCTGTCCGTGAGCAGCACGGGTGTTTCGGAATCGTTGGCTATTCGGTAAAGCCCATAGCCGTCCGGCGTTTCCTGCGCGAAGCAATACGCCTCGCCGTCGGTGTCCGTATATGCCGCTCCGCCGCCTTCGGCAAGGCAGCAAGGGATTCCTGCCAACAGAAATACTGATAATATCAGCGCGGTAAGCTTCTTCATCAATAACCCTCCGTTTCAGGCGATGTTTCGTTTTTGCAGCGTTGTAACTATATAATGAAGCAAACCGCTTATTTACTTTTATTGCAATAGCCAATTGCGATAATTCCGCAGTCAGCTGTCTGCCTGCGCGGAGCTTGGCGCTGCCGAGGCTCCCGCGCGCTCTTTACTTTCCCGAAAGCCTATCCCTATACTCCTGCGGTGTGCAGCCCATCATTTTTCTGTAAAAGCGGGTGAAATTCGCGGAGGAGGAAAAGCCGACGGCAATTCCAATTTCGCCTATCTTGTGCTTCTGTGAGCGGAGCATTTCATTCGCTTTATGAACGCGCACCGCGCCAATGTAATCCGATATTGTTTCGCCCGTCGTCTGCTTGAACAGGCGCGAAAGATACGTTGGGTTAAAGAA
Source organism: uncultured Oscillospiraceae bacterium (assembly GCA_964622905.1). Taxonomy (GTDB): domain Bacteria; phylum Bacillota; class Clostridia; order Christensenellales; family Aristaeellaceae; genus STF2-37. The sequence goes on from CAZUTB010000038.1 coordinate 1,459, forward strand.
CGCCATGTCCGCAATCTTGACAAGGCTCAGCGCGTCGGGGTCGCTCAGGTTTTCGCCGATATAGCTCTTTATTTTGCGCATTATGGAGTCCGCGCGGCTGTCCTGCGCGCTGTCCGTTTCCTCAAGCAGGCTGTCCGCCAGCGCCCGCAGAGCCGAAACCGCCTGCTCCCATGAGGCGAAGCCGTCCGTTGCCGCAAGCCCCTTCACTCCGCCCGGGTAGCTGACCCTGTCGTGCAGCCGCCAGCGGTTTACGAAGGAGAGAATCATCTGCGAAAGCGCAAGGTACGCCTCCGTCGCATATGGGTCGTCCATCAGCTTGAGCCTGCAAAGAGGCGCGGAATACTTGTCAAACAGCGCCATGAACTCACGCTTGTTCTGATGCTCCATCAGCTCGTGCAGGCGCTCAAGCGCGGCGGCGGGAATGAGCTGAACGTCGCTCTCCGGCTTTTCCGCAGGGCTTAGGGCAATCATTCCCGGGATTCCCGTGCCTTGGCAGACGCGCAGGCGCAGCGCCATATATACCTCGCGCAGCTCGGAGAGCCTGCACGGCTCCGCCGCCATTGCAAACGCCAATGAAAGCCCCGCGTCCCGCTTCGACGCCTCCTGAATAATCTCAAGGTTTTCCTTTACATATATTGCCGAGCGCTCCATAGACAGCTTCTCGCTCGGCTGAAATAACCATAAAAGGTCGCTGCGCCTGTTCCAGAACGCCGCGGTAATCGGGTATGGCGACAGCTGACCGCGCAGAGCCTGGTCAACCTCTACAAGCCGCTCGTTGAACTGCTCAAGCGTAAGCCCCTCCGCTCCGTCCTCAACATACGCGTAAAGCACAAGCACTCCCGCGTCCTCGCGGAGCGAAAGTCCCGCGGCAGAAAGCGTCTGGCTTATAGAAACGCCGCTCTCGCCCATAACCAGCGCCGAAAGCGCCTCGCGCTGGAGCATATGCCGCGTAAGCGCCTGCTGCGCGTAAAAGCGCTCCTTGTTGTCAAGCTCCGCTCTTTCGCGGTCTATGTCCTCGAAGGTTTCCTTCAGCACCGAGATTATCTTGTCAAAGCCCTCCGTTTTGAGCAGAAATGTGACCGCGCGGCTCTGCATTGCCTGATACACCGTGTCGAACTCATTGTAGCCCGAAAGGAAGATAACCCGGCATTGCGGCCAGTCCGCGTGAATCTTCTCCATAAGCGCAAGCCCGTCCATTCCGGGCATACGGATATCGGATATCACCATGTCCATTCTGACCTCGGAGAGCAGCGAAAGCGCCTCCGGTCCGGAGTTTGCGCCGTATAAATCCAGCTCAAGCTCCTTTTCGGCGGAAAGCACCGAGAGCAGACCCTCCACTATAATCGGCTCGTCGTCAACAATCAGCACTCTTCTCATTTGCCGTTTTCTCCTCGCTTAACCGTCATTGTTACCTTAAGCCCGCCCAGCTCGCTCCTTGAAAGGCTCAGTCCGCACGGCTCGCCGAAGCGGAGCATAAGGCGGCGGTGGATATTGATAAGCCCCGTTGTTTCGGCAGGCTCGGGGTCGGTCAGCTGCTTTTTCAGCTTTTCAAGCCCCTCGTCGTCAAGCCCGCTTCCGCTGTCCTCAACCGAAATTCTCGCAAACTCATCGTCATAGGAGTATGAAACCCTGAGCGTGCCCTTATCCGTAATCTGCGAAAGCCCGTGCGAATAGGCGTTTTCCATGAGCGGCTGAAAAATGAGCCTTGGGACGCGCGTCTTCGCAATTTCCTCCGGCGCGTCCGGAAAATCCAGAGAAATGCGCGTTGAGAAGCGCATATCCTGAACGGAGGTGTAGCTTTTCGCGTGCTTGACCTCCTGCTCAAGGTATACCTCGTCCTCGCCGTTTCTGGTAACGTAGCGGAAATATTCTCCAAGCCCGTCCGTTATTCTCTCTATCGAATCGCAGTCGCCCATTCGCGAAAACGCCTTTATCATAAAGAAGCTGTTGTACAGGAAATGCGGGTTAATCTGCGATTGCAGCTGCTTGAGCTCCGCCTGCTGCGTCCTTATCTTCTGCTTGTACATCTGCTCTATAAGGGATTCCAAGCGCCCGCTCATATGGTTGAAGCTCTTGTATATATCCGCGAATTCATCGTTCCTGTCGTGGTGAATTCTCGTGCTTAAATCGCCGTGTTTTACTGCGCCGAACGCGGAAACAAGTGTTTTGAGCGGCTTGTGAATATCCCGCCAAAGGCGCGCGGCGCAGTAAACATAGGCGACAACCGCAACGAGCAGCAGAAGCAGGAAGAGCATCTGCTGCGTTTTTATGCTCATGAAAATTCTGCTCTGCGGCAGCAGCTTTATAAGCCTCAGCTCGCCGCTCGGGCTGTCCGTTGCGGCGGCGGTGTATTTCGCTCCGTCCTTGGCGCTGTAATCAAAGCTTTCGCTTTCCTTTATATAGCTATCCAAGCCGCCGCTCAGCTCCGTAGTTCCGGCGTCGCAGATTATCACTCCGTCCCGAAGGCTTATAAGCGCGGCGTACTCGTCCTCCTTGGAGGTAAGCGAATTCAGGTACGCCCTCATTGCCTCCTCGTTAAGCCGCGCGGCGAGTATGTACATTGGTCCGTATTCCTTGAGGTATACGCTGTATGTGGGATAGGGCATTACCAGATACCAGCTGCCGCCTATCCGCGTAAGCTGCCTGTCGCGCTTTATGCACGCCTCTGAGATTTCCCCGTAAAACGCTTCATCTATATTCTCCATTCCGGTTGATGTCACCATTCTGTCTATTGCGGGGCAGAACAGGAGGGTTTCATAAAAGAGAGAGGATGAGTTGGCGAGCATTAGCAGACGCTTTTCAACCCTCAGTATCGCCTGAGTTTTCTGAGAAGCGCTGTAATAGCCGGGCATTACGCCCAAGCGATTGATATCCGTATCGAAAAGCATTTCGCTTTCAAGCAGCGCAAGGCGTTCAATCTCGCTTGTAAGCTGCTTCATTCCCGCAGCGGTCTGCGAGCTGTTGAGCGCGACTATCTGCTCCGTAAGCACGCTTCTGTTCCACGCGGAAATAGCCGTGCCCGCCACAATAAGCACAAGCAGAGTGAGTATAAGTACGCCTATGGTTCTTGCAAGCACGGAATGCCTTAGCTTCAAAAAAAGCTGCTTCATTGAGTATCCCCCTCCCGCCTCCTGCATTATATAATACCTTTGCGCATTTGTGGCTGAAAATCTTGATTTGAGAATGAAATGTAAAGAAGTGATGGTTTAATTGGTCTAAAACAGGCTATATAATAGCATTAATGAAGTCCTCCGAAGCGCTTCTGTGCCCCGCATGGACGGAAGCGCCGAATGAGAACAATTTATGGAGGGAAACCTATGAAGAAGTGGCTGTCTGTTCTGCTTACCGTCTGCATGATGCTCAGCGCTGTTTCCGCCTTCGCGGAAGTAACGCAGGAAAGCATTGATGCGAAGTATGATCCCGCTGTCAATATCACCGCGTGGCGCTTCCTGTCCTCGGCTATCCAGTTCGAGAACGGCGACACCATTGAAAAGAACATCTACATCGACCGCTATCTCAGCGACCTCGGAATCAACCTGACCTATGACTGGGTTGTTGCCGAGGAGCAGTTCGACCAGAAGATGAATCTTTCCATCGTTTCCGAAGACCTTCCCGACATCATGTGGCTCAAGTCCACTCAGCTCAAGGAGCTGGCTCAGGAAGGCAAGCTCTACGACCTTACGGAGCTTTTCGATCAGTACGCAAACCAGTATGCAAAGGACACCCTCATGGCGGATATGAATCAGTTTGAATCCGCTATGATAGACGGAAAGCTTTATGCTATTCCTCACACCGCTTCCTCCTTCGACGGTCTCGGCGTGCTGTTCATCCGCACCGACTGGCTCCAGAAGCTGAACCTCGAAGCGCCTACCTCCGTTGACGAGCTTGAAAACATCATCCGCGCCTTCGCTACGCAGGATCCCGATGGCAACGGCGTAAACGACACCTTCGGTCTTGCTCTGCAGAAGGAATTCTACAAGCACGCTCATGCTACCGCTGTCGGTCTGTTCTACGGCTACCATGCTTATCCTATGAGCTGGGTTGAGCTTGAGGACGGCACTCTTGCTTACGGCTCCGTACAGCCCGAAATCAAGAACGCTCTTCTGAAGCTCCAGCAGTGGTACAAGGAAGGCCTTATCGACCCTGAGTTCGGCGTAAAGGACAAGGCGAAGGTTAAGGAAACCGTTTCCGCAGGCAAGGTTGGCGTTGTATACGGCACCATGTCCTCCGCAGGCGCTTTCCTCGACGCGAGCGTTGCCAATGACCCCAACTGCGACTGGCAGGCTTTTGCGGTTGTTTCCGCTGATTCCGAGCCGGCGAAGCCCATCACCAAGATGCCCGTAACCCGCTACTATGCGGTTAACGCCAAGAGCGAGCATCCGGAAGCCCTCATCAAGCTGCTCAACTGGTCGCATCAGTCCAACTACGGCGAGCAGACCGATAACTCCCTGTCCATTTCTCCTACCGGCATTGCGGTATGGCAGTACAACGTTATCGGCGATGAGAACCCCGGCAAGAACCTGAACGCCTTCAAGCATATCCGCACCGCGTTTGAAACCAATGACCCCTCCGCTCTTAACACCGAGGAGCGCGGCTATTATGACCGTATCCTCACCTGGCGCAATGACAAGAACCCCGATGGCTGGACGCAGGACCGTATCTTCGGCGAGAAGAGCAGCTTCTCCGTCATCGAGCAGTATGTTGACAGCAACAACTTCATCACCAACAAGTTCTATGGCACTCCCACCGATTCCATGACCAAGTACATGGCTACTCTTGAGAGCATGGAAGCCGAAGTGTTCACCAACATTATCATGGGCGAAGACATCAGCGCCTTTGATAAGTACGTCAGCGACTTCTACGCACTTGGCGGAACCGACATCACCAAGGAAGTCAACGACTGGTACAACAGCGTTAAGTAATTAATCCTTACATGGCAAACAGCGTCCCCGCTGCGCGGCGCGAGCCGCGCGGCGGGGGTTCTTTCAAGGAGGATGGAAGGCATGACCTCACTATCTCAGAAAAGGCGGATGAGCAGGCGGCGCGAGCTTCCTCTGCACCTTATGCTTATCCCGGGTATCGTTCTTGTTCTGGTGTTCTGCTATACGCCTATGTTCGGAATAGTCATGGCCTTTCAGAATTTCAAGCCTGCGCGCGGCTTCTTCGGCTCAGAGTGGGTCGGGCTTGCGAATTTTCAATATATGCTCAGCCTGCCGAACATCGGAAGCATCATCTACAATACGGTTTTCATAGCCGTACTCAAGATTATTCTCGGACTGATAGTGCCTATCTGCGTTGCGCTTATGCTCAACGAGGTGCGCGGAAAGTTTTTCAAGCGCACTGTGCAGACAATAGTTTACTTCCCGCATTTCCTTTCGTGGGTTATCCTCGGCGGCGTTCTGATGGACGTGCTTTCTCCGTCAAGCGGTATTTTCAATGATATTATCAAGTTCTTCGGCGGCAAGCCTATCTACTTCCTTGGGGACAAGAACTGGTTCCCTTACACAATGGTCATAACTGCCGTTTGGAAAAACTTCGGCTATGACACAATAGTGTATCTTGCCGCGCTCACCAATGTAGACAAGAACCTCTATGAAGCGGCTTCAATCGACGGCGCGGGGCGCATTGCGCAGACATGGCACGTTACTCTGCCTGGCATCCTGCCCATCGTTACTCTTATGGCGGTGCTAAATCTCGGGAACATCCTGAACGCGGGCTTCGATCAGGTGTTCAACCTTTACAGCCCGTCCGTTTACTCCACCGGCGATATTATCGACACCTTCGTTTATCGCCTTGGTCTTGAGCAGGCGCAGTTCAGCGTTTCAACCGCCGTCGGTCTGTTCAAGTCGGTTATCTCCATCATCATGGTTACGCTTTCCAACTATCTCGCGGGGCGCTTCGCCAATTACCGCGTATTCTAAAGGAGGGGTAATATATGCAGAATACAGAAAAGCTCGGCAATATCGGCTCCTCCGCAAAGCGTGAACGGAACGCGGACAGGCAAACGGAGCATCTGCCCGCAAAGCATATCAAGGAATCCGTTCCGCGCAAGGTCTTCCTTGTTGTTAACTACATCGTGCTTGCGGTGCTTGCGGCAATGTGCATTCTTCCGCTAATCAACGTGCTTGCGGTTTCCTTCTCATCGTCAAAGGCTGCCGCGGCGGGCTATGTAAAGCTCTGGCCGGTGGAATTCACCACCTCGTCCTACCGCTACGCTATTGAGAAGCCGCAGTTCCTGCAGGCGTTCAAGATTTCGGCTCTCCGCGTCGTTCTCGGCTACGCGATAAACATGGTAGTCATAATCCTTACCGCGTACCCGCTCTCCAAGGAGAAGAATGTTTTCCATGCCCGCTCGTGGTACGCTTGGATTTTCATTGTTACTATGATGTTCAGCGGCGGACTCATCCCGACCTACATGACCATTAAGTACCTTAATCTTCTTGACACAATGTGGGCGCTTGTTCTGCCCGGCGCGGTGCCCGTTTTCAACGTGGTGCTGATGATGAACTTCTTCCGCTCAATTCCGCACGATATCGAGGAGGCGGCGTTCATAGACGGCGCGGGGCATTGGAGAACGCTGTTTACAATCTATCTCCCGCTCTCACTCCCGTCCCTTGCAACCATAAGCCTTTTCGTTCTTGTAAACCATTGGAACAGCTGGTTCGACGGAATTATCTACATGAACCACACCTATAATTACCCCCTGCAAAGCTATCTGCGCACTATAATCATCAGCCCCGACCTCCAGTCGATGACCTCTAGTGAGGAGCTGGTTATGAGCGAAATCTCCGAGCGCACCTACAAGGCGGCTCAGATATTCCTCGCCGCAGTGCCGATACTCTGCGTATATCCCTTCCTGCAAAGGTACTTTATGTCGGGACTTACGATGGGGTCTGTAAAGGGATAAACGCTGCGCTCGCTCCGCTTTCGGAGCAAATGCGCTTTGCTTATTTGCTCCGGTTTTCAGCTTTTACTGTTCGGCTGCGCCTCACGGTCGTAAAAGCTGCAAGGAAGCGTCTTTCAGACGCTCCTCGGGGCGGCAAAGCCACCCCTTGGAAGGGCTCCGCTGCGCTCCGCTTTCGGAGCAAATGCGCTATGCTTATTTGCTCCGGTTTCCAGCTTTTACTGTTCGGTTTTCAACCTCACGGTCGTAAAAGCTGCAAGGAAGCGTCTTTCAGACGCTCCTCGGGGCAGCAAAGCCACCCCTGCGGAACTTAAAAGAAGGGAGACCCTTCTTTACATCCCCAAAGATGCGGCTGCCATAATGACGTTGGGTTAACAATAATGACAGAGCGATGTTGCAATGCAATCGGAAAAACTATTGAGTTAACATTTTATCTTTGAGCGGGCTTCCTCCACCTGCTCGAAACCGAAAAGGGAAAGCCGCGGAACACGACGGTCAAGAGTCGTTCCTGCGGCTTTTCTTTTGATTTATGTGAAACAGGGAAGGCGAACGCTGTTCTCGTTTACGGGTTGCGATTATCTGCCCGTCACCCGTAGGGGAAAACTGTGTTTTCCCGCCCTGTTGCGCGTAAAATCAGGCATGGGGGACGGCGGGCGCACACAGTGACGCCCCTACGGGTTACGAGGGTTGACACGATAGGTTGCTATGATTCGTGTTCAAGCAAGGCACACCTAAGAATCCGTAGGGGCAGATTCCATATCTGCCCGCTTGTTGCTCGAATGAAACGCAGCGTTTACGCAGAGGTTGGTATTATCGTTATCGTTTATCCCCCGTCACCCGTAGGGGAAACCGTGTTTTCCCGCCTTGTTGCGCGTAAATTAATGTACGAATTTTTAGTAGGGCGCACGCTTACCTTTTATCCATCTCCACAAATCAACGCCTCCGAAGCTTGCCCGCTGGTGGGGCTTGCTTCGGAGGCGTAAATAAACTGTTTATTCGGCTTAGGCTTTTTTCGGCTTATGCTATTTCAGTTTATGTTTCGGCTTAGGCTTTACGCGCCTCAGTCGAGCCTGTCAAGGTGCTTTTCAATCTTGGCGGCGGCAATCCATTCATCGTTCTTTGCGGAAAA
>CAZUTB010000039.1:0-9420 GCA_964622905.1 uncultured Oscillospiraceae bacterium
CGTTTCCTTACACCATTTCCTTTACGTAGAGGCGCAGCCGAACAAGGAAATGGTGCAAAACGGAGCAAATAAGCAAAGCGCATTTGCTCCGAGAGCGGAGCGAAAGCGCAGCGCAGCGAAGCGTCAGCATAGCTTACTGCGCGTCTTCGACCTTTATTATATCATCCCTCAGCCGATACAGCGTAGCGCCGCGCTGGGGGCGGCAGAACGCGTCAACGAAGAACTCAATATCCTTTGTGATGTCGTACTGAACGTAGCCGTAGCGGATTCCGTTGCGCCTTTCGCCGGGCATATTGCTGTCCGTCCACGTTACGGTGTTGTTCTCCGCGTCGTAATCCTCTATGAATATCAGGCTGTGCGGGCCTGAGCCGTAATAATAGCTTACGTTCATCTGCCCGAAGTCCCCGCGCTTGACCTGCGAAAGGAACTCGCGCGCCTTCTCTTGATTTTCCTTTTTTGTAAGCGAGGTATCGTAGAGGAATTGTGCGGCGGCGTAGAAGGGATTGCCGTCCTTGGCTTCAACGTCCTGCCACATCACGCCTGAGCCGTACTTCGGCTTGGTGGTTGCTTTTTTGTTAGCGGGGATAATCAGCTGAACGCTCGGGAACTCCGCCATCCTGTACTTGTCGGCATTATTGGAGAAAAGATAGGTAACGAAATTGCGGCAGATGTAAATATCGCCCGCGTACTGCGCGCGCTGCGCTCTTCCGTTCGCCTCGGTGTACTTCTTTTCGGCAAGCGCAATGATTCCGTCGATGAATTCTTCCCGCGCGGTATTCGCGTCTTCCTCCGTCGCTTCGGTAATTTCCTCGGCTTCCGGTGCGTCCTCCGCTTCCTCGCCTTCTGCAAAAGCCGCGCAGGGGAGCAGCGCCGTCATCGCGAGCAGCAGCGCTATAAGCCTTGTCAGCCATTTGTTTTTCATATCGCTTCTCCCTTACTCGGCGGTCTTTACCGTCCATACGAACGGGTCGTCGAGCGTTCCTTTTCCGCTTGCTATCTCAATCATGTCAAGCTTGACGTACACAACGGGGCGGAAGCCGCCCTTGCGGTTCGCGCCGCTTATGGACATATGCCCGTTATCGGCAACTATGAAGCGGTAGCCGGGTCTGCAGCGGTTCGCCGTCCAGTACCATGAGTTGCCCTTGGCAATCTTCTTAAGTCCCTGCTGGAGGGCGAAGGGCGTTCCCTGCGCTATGCGGTTCGGGTCCTCGCTCCTTGCGGTTATGAAGCCGCATTCCGTCTGGCAGAATTCCTCAAAGGTTGCCGCCGAAACGTAGCCGCGCCCGTCCTCCATCTCGATAAGCACGCTCTGCTCCTCTTTTGTGAACATATCGTTTATCGCGGTGGTGTTGCACCATGAGCAGAAGATGGTATCCTTGTATTTGAGCGGATGGTCGGGGTCAAGGTCCTTCTCGTCATGGAAGGTTACAAAGTCGATAATCCAGTTTGTGATAATGAACGCAGTTCCGTCCTCAATCTTGAGCAGCCGCCAGGTGATGGGCGCTATCGTTCCGTCCTTCTTATACGGGTAATTGCCGAAGGTCAGATACTGCCAGCCCTTGCCGCGCTGATAGCCCAGCATTTCCGGAGTCTCCGCAAATGCGGAAAAGCACGGGAGCAGAAGCGAAAGCGCCAGTACTGCGGCGATAATCCTTAGCTTTTTCATCACTTGGTTATACCTCGTTAATTTAGTTTTCTGCTATCGTCAGGGCAATAAATTACCCTTTCGCTACATAAATACAGCATCCTTATTATAACCCGCTCCGAGTGCTTTAGCAAGTCCCGCGGCGCTGCGCCGCTCCCTTTCGGCTTTGGTTGACACCTTAATTTTGCAATGCTATAATCAGCATTAATCCGCAGTGCGTCAGCTTTATCCGGCAGAAGCCCTTGACGCTCGGGCTGAGCAGCTGACCTGAATGAAAATAAATGTCAAAGGGGAAGAAACCGATAATGAAGAAAGCACTAGAAGCCGCTGCGCTTATTATACTTATTCTCGTCCTTGCGCTTTGCTTTACCTCTCCCGTGCTTGCCGAGGAGGAGGAACATCAGCCGCCCAAGCTTGAGCAGACGGGCGATTTTGACCTTACCTCCTTAACGCCCCTTGAGATAAACGAGGACGCCGCGCCCTATACTCCGCGCGCCGCCAATTATCTTGCGGATAAGGCGGGCTATGAGGACGCGAGCATAAAGGTAAGCATTATTACCGACAGGGCTTACGATACCAACATAATGATTGCGCTTATCGACATCGCCTCGCCCACTCAGCTCAGAACCTACCGCGCAAGCACCACCAACGGAAAGGCTACGCGCCCTGCCGCAACGCTTGCAAAGCGCGCCAACGCCATCATTGCCTGCAACGGCGATTTCTATACCTATGACAGCGGCCGCGACGGGTTTATCTACCGCGCAGGCAAGAGGCTGCGCAATTATCCCGTAAAGTATAAGGATATCCTTATCATTGACAGCAACGGCGACTTCCATATTATTGTTGAGCCTACCGCAAGCGCCGTGGAAGAGTATACCGGCGATATCGTCAACGCCTTCTCCTTCGGCCCCGGGCTTATCATGGACGGGGAAAAGCGCGAGGCGCTTGAGGATACCAAGTGCCTTGTGGGACCCCTTCGCGAAACGCAGAGAATAGCCATCTGCCAGCGCGGGCCGCTTTCCTACGCAATAGTTACTACCGAGGGTCCCGAAAACAAGAACAGCACGGGGCTTACCATATTTGAGTTCCAGGATTATCTCTATTCCCTCGGCGTTCAGCAGGCGTTCAACCTTGACGGCGGCTCGTCCTCTACGCTGGTGCTTCAAAACGAGAAGATAAATTCCCTTTCGTCAAAGAAGGTTCGCTCCGTGTACGATATTATCTACTTCGCCACGCTTGTTGACGGGGGTGCAAAGTAAATGCAGGAAAGCCCCTTATATATAGACGTTTTAGGAATCAGCGTTCCGGTTTACGGAATAGCGCTTGCCGTTTCCGCGCTCATAGCTATTCCGCTTCTTCTGCTCTGCCTTCGCCGCTTTGGGATGCAGAAGCGTATAATTCCGTTTTCGCTCACTATGCTCGCAAGCGGAATGGTCGGCTCGCGCCTGCTTTTCTGCCTTTACGGGCTGATTGCGGAGTCGGGCTATATGGAGGAAAAGGGAATTTCCGTGCTTTGGGCGGTTCGCGACGGCGGGCTGATGATGTACGGAATGCTCTTTGCCGTGCTTATCGGCGTGCTGCTTTACTCACGGGCTATGGATATCAGCGCGCGCAAAGCCCTTGACGCCGCCGCTCCCGCGCTCTGCTTCTTTACCGCGCTCGCCCGCTTCTCCGAGTATTTCACCGTAAGCACCGGAAGAATGGATGTTGAGGCGGATATGGAGGGGCTTATGCGCTATCCCTTCGCGTGGGAAAATTCCTACAGCGAGTGGATTCACCCGATTTTCATGCTGGAGGGCATACTGCTCATCCTGCTTACAATTTATCTGCTGGTAAGGCTTGGCAGGGGCAAACGGACGTATTGGCAATTCCTGCTCATATATTCCGCGCTTGCCATAATCACGGAGAGCCTCAGCAGGTACGGTGTTCCCGCGTTCGGCTTCGTAAAGGCGAATATGCTTATCTCCGCGTTTACCTTGGGCGGCTACTCCATATACGCAATTGTGAAGGGCGTTCGCGGCTCGTGGGTATCCTTTATGCTCCTTGTTGTTATGCTTGGCGCGATAATCGGAATTGAGTTCGCGCTTGATAAAAGCACTGTTTCCAACGCGCTGCTTTACTGCCTTATGGCGCTGCTTATCTTCTTCCTCTCCATTGGCGCGGTAAGGCTTTCGGACGCTGTTGAAGGAATGAAAAAAGTCAGCGCCGCACCCGCAAAAGCCTGAACAGCTGAATAGCAATGAACAAAAGCACTCGAGCGTATCTGCCCGAGTGCTTTTTCTTCTATACAAACTGCTTATTCCTCAAGAAACCTTTCGACCGCCGCTTCCGCTTCCTCGAGCGGCGCGCCCTCCATATCGAGCCATATTATGCTCTTGTCGCGCCTAAACCAAGTCATCTGCCTGCGCGCAAAGCGCTTTATCGCAAGCGAAAGCTCCGAAAGCGTATCCTCAAGGCCTCCCGATTTGCCCAAAATATACCTTGAAAGATACCTGTATTCAAGCCCCAAGCCGTCAAGGAATTCGGGAGTCGCGCCGTTTTTCAGCAGGTTTTCTGTTTCCTCAAGCATTCCCTCGTCCATTCGGCGCTTAAGGCGCTCGTCAATTCGCTTGAGCAGCACTTCGCGCTTCCAGCTTACCCCAAGGCGAAGCGATGAATAGCGCGGGCATTTTTGCGGCACCGCGCCGTCCCCGTCATGCAGCTTTTCAAGCACGCGCATAACGCGGTTGCGGTTGCTTTTGTCAATTTCGATATCGGGAAGCTTTTCCATAAGCATATCGTAAAGCTGCGGTGTAGTCAGCTTTTCAAGCTCGTTTCTGTATTCAAGGTCGGGCGTTATGTCGGAAAGCAGGTAGCCGTCCAGCACGGAATTGACATAAAGCCCCGTTCCGCCCGCTATAATCGGCAGCTTGCCTCGCGAAAGAATATCGTCTGCCGCAAGGTAGGCAAGGCGCTGAAAATCCGCCATGGAGAAGAACTCATTAGGCTCGCATACGTCTATAAGGCGGTGCGGAACGCCCTTTGCTTCGGCGCTCGTTATCTTGCCGCTTCCAAGGTCAAGCCCCCTGAATACCTGCCGCGAGTCCGCGGAGATTATTTCGCCGCCGAATTTCAGCGCAAGCTCCACCGCAAGCGCGCTTTTTCCGGACGCGTTTGTGCCTACAACGGCTATAACCTTCGGAAGCCTTGCTGTTTCCGTGCTTTCCATCTTTATTACCTCCGGCTTATTCCCGTTTAGTTTTCTATGCGCGCCCCGCCGACTCCTGCCTGCTCTTTGCTTAAATGAACAGCAAAAAACCACGGCTCGGGCAATTTGGTCTTTCATTGAGCCGCGATTTTTGGTATACTGCAAAAAGGCATATTATTTAGGGGAGAGCGCGGCGGAAGCACGGAAGACCGGAAGGCGCGCTGTAATATGCGTTTTACCTTTGAAGAACGGAAGGGAGCAGGAAGCATGGCTATCTGGAACGAGAAAGCAGAGAACATGGGAAGGGACGAGCTTCGGGCTTTGCAGCTTGAGAAGCTAAAGAAGACCGTCCGCACCGCTTACGACCATGTGGCGCTTTACCGCCATAAGATGGACGAGGCGGGAGTAACGCCGGATGATATAAAGACTCTTTCGGATATTGAGAAGATTCCGTTTACCACTAAGCAGGATTTGCGCGAGCATTACCCGTTCGGGCTTGTAGCCGTCCCGATGCACGATGTTGTCAGGATTCACGCCTCCTCGGGTACTACGGGCAAGCCGATAACCGCCTGCTATACCAAGAAGGATTTGGATATGTGGGCTGAGTGCATCGCCCGCGTAGCGACGGCAGGCGGAGCGACTGCCGACGATATCGCGCAGATTTCCTTCGGCTATACGCTCTTTACCGGCGCTTTCGGGCTTCACTACGGGCTTGAAAAGATTGGCTGCGCTATAATTCCTATTTCAAGCGGAAATACCGAGCGGCAGCTTAACATTATGAAGGATTTCGGCACTACGGTGCTTATCGCCACCCCGTCCTACGCAATGTATATGGCTGAGGTTGCGGAGAAGATGGGCGTTATGAAGGACATCCATCTGAAGTACGGAATCTTCGGCGCGGAGGCAAGCACGGAGGAGCTGAGGCAGGAGCTGCAGCGCCGCTGGAACTGCGTTGTAACCGAAAACTACGGGCTTACCGAGCTTTTAGGGCCCGGAGTCGCGGGCGAGTGTATGTGCCGCAAGGGTATGCACATCAACGAGGATTTCTTCTATGCCGAGATTATCGACCCCATCACCGGAAAGGTGCTGCCTGAGGGCGAAACGGGCGAGCTTGTGCTTACCTCGCTTGAGCGCGAGGGTCAGCCGAGCCTGCGCTACCGCACCCGCGATATAACGCATATTATAACCGAGCCTTGCGAGTGCGGGAGAACGAGCCACAGAATCGCTAAGATTACGGGCCGCTCCGATGATATGCTCATCATTCGCGGCGTCAACGTGTTCCCCAGCCAGATTGAGAGCGTTCTGCTCACTATGGAGGGAATCGGACCTAACTATGAGATAGTCGTAACCCGCCATAACTACACGGATTACCTTGAGGTCAAGGTTGAGCTTATCGACGCGGCTATGCTTGACAGCTTCAGCGACCTTGAGAACCTTCAGAAGAAGATTGTCACGGCGCTCAGAACCGTTGTCGGGCTTGACATTAAGGTTTCGCTCGTAAGCCCGAATACGCTCAAGCGCTTTGAGGGCAAGGCGAAAAGAGTTACCGACCTGCGCTGATATTTCACATAAGGAGATGCCTTGATTATGCCTGAAAAGAAGCTGATGCTCGGCAACGAGGCTGTTGCGCGCGGCTGTTGGGAATGCGGAGTGCATTCCGTGAACAGCTACCCCGGAACGCCAAGCACCGAGATAACGGAGGAATGCGCAAAGTACCCGCGCGAGGACATTCTCTGCGAGTGGGCGCCCAACGAAAAGGTTGCGCTTGAGGTTTCCTTCGGAGTTTGCCAGAGCGGGGCGCGCGCCCTCTCGTGCATGAAGCACGTTGGGCTTAACGTAGCCGCCGACCCGCTTTTCACCGCCGCCTATACCGGAGTTCGCGGAGGGCTTGTTATTGCCGTTGCGGATGACCCCGCGATGCATTCCTCGCAGAACGAGCAGGACAGCCGCTATTACGCGCGCTCCGCTCATCTGCCGATGCTTGAGCCTGCGGACGCTCAGGAATGCAAGGATTTTACAAAGCTTGCGTATGAGATAAGCGAAAAATACGATACGCCCGTGCTTCTGCGCCTTACTACGCGCCTTAGCCATTCCCGAAGCGTTGTAACGCTGGAGGACAGGGTAAAGCCCGAAATGAAGCCCTATGAAAAGGACGCGCAGAAATACGTTATGATGCCCGGTATGGCGAAAAAGCGCCATCTCGTGGTTGAGGACAGGGAGAAGCGGCTTGCCGCAGATGCCTGCGAAATGCCTGTAAACCGCGAAGAAATCCGCGGCACGGAGCTTGGAGTAATCTGCTCCGGCGTCTGCTATCAGTATGTGCGCGAGGCGCTTCCCGAAGCAAGCACACTAAAGCTTGGGCTTGTTAACCCGCTTCCGCGCGGGCTTATCGAGAGCTTTGCAAAGAAGGTCAAGCGCCTTGCTGTCATCGAGGAGCTTGAGGGCGTTATCGAGGACCAGATTGCCGCTTGGGGAGTTTCGGTTGAGGGCAAAAACCTTACCGGAGTTCAGGGCGAGCTTTCCGTTAACAGAATCCGCGCAGCGTTCGGGCTTGCAAGTCCCGAAAGCGCCGTTGTTCCCGAGGGAATCCCCGCTCGTCCGCCCGTGCTTTGCCCGGGCTGCCCGCACAGGGGCGCGTTCTATGTAATGAAGCAGATGAAGCTCACCGTTTACGGCGATATCGGCTGCTACACAATGGCGGCGCTTCCGCCGATGAGCAGCATGGACGCCTGCCTTTGCATGGGCGCTTCCGTCGGAATGAGCTTCGGCGCGGAAAAGGCACTGGGAAGGGATGCAAGCCGCCGCACTGTTGCGGTGCTCGGCGATTCGACCTTCGTTCATTCGGGTATAACTCCGCTTATCGACTCCGTTTATAACGGCGGACATAACACCGTGTGCATTCTGGACAACAGAATCACGGGAATGACGGGGCATCAGCAGAACCCCGCGAGCGGCAAGAACATATATAACGAGCCTGCCGCGCAGCTGAACCTTGAGGCGCTCTGCGCCTCTTGCGGAGTCAAGGACATCCATGTTGTTGACCCGTTCGACCTTAAAAAGAGCTGCGAGGAGCTGCAAAAGGCGCTGGACTTTGACGGAGTATCCGTCGTCATCTTCCGCCGCCCCTGCCGGCTGCTTCTAAAGGGCGAAACAAAGAGCGCTTCGGTTGACGGCTGCCGCAACTGCGGCAAGTGCCTGACCCTCGGCTGCCCCGCCATCGAAAAGGGCGAAAACGGAGTAAGGATAAATCCCGCGCTCTGCGTTAACTGCGGGCTTTGCGCTCCGCTTTGCGCGTTCGGCGCAATAAAATCCTCCGTCGGAGGCGAAAACAAATGACGCATAAGATTGTTATTGTCGGAGTGGGCGGGCAGGGAACTCTGCTCGCGAGCAAGATACTGGGTCAGCTTGCGGTTTCCGAGGACCTTGCGGTGAAGGTTTCCGAGGTTCACGGAATGGCGCAGCGCGGCGGCTCGGTTATAACCCATGTTATCTTTGGCGACGAGGTTCACGCGCCGCTGGTTTCCGAGGGCGAGGCGGATTTCCTGCTTGCCTTTGAGCAGCTTGAGGCGGCAAGGGCGCTGCCCTTCCTCGCAAAGGGCGGAACGGTAATCGTTTCCACTCAGCGCATACTTCCGATGCCTGTAATCTCAGGCGCTGTAAAGTATCCGGACGACCCGCTTTCTGAGGTGAGGGCGCGCGCCGTCACCTGCGAAATTCCTGCCGACGCTCTTGCCGAGCAGGCGGGAAGCATTAAGGCGGTTAACGTAGTGCTTTTGGGCGCTATGGCAAAGCGGCTTCCGTTTAGTAAGGATAAGTGGCTGAGCGCCCTTGAAAATTGCGTTCCCGCAAAATATCTTGAGCTGAACCGCAGGGCGTTTACCTTGGGTTATGAAAATTCATAATCCATCAAAGAGCGCCGCTCTGCGGTCCCTTCGCCGGTTTTTCGGCATGGCTTATTGAGTTTTCATAACCCGACCCAACGCCTCATAGCGGCGCGGCATAAGCCGCATAAGCAAGCAAAAAATCTATTATACGGAGCGTTGATAAGCTTATGGAAAACATGATTTGGAATCCCAGAATGGAATGTATGTCCCGCGATGAAATCCACGCAGTTCAGTCCGAGCGCCTTCGCGCAGTCGTCCGCCGCGTTTACGAAAACGTCCCCTTCTACCGCAATAAAATGCAGGAAATGGGCGCTTCGCCTATGGATATCCAGTCGATAGACGGTATCGGCAAGCTGCCCTTCACCACCAAGCAGGATTTGCGCGATAATTACCCCTTCGGTATGTTCGCCGTTCCGCTTTCGCAGATTACGCGCGTTCACGCGTCCTCCGGAACCACGGGCAAGCCCTGCGTTGCGGGCTACACAAGCGGCGATATTGACCGCTGGGCTGAGAATATGGCGCGCTCGATGACCTGCGCGGGAATAACCAAGCAGGACGTTGTACATGTGGCTTACGGCTACGGGCTTTTCACCGGCGGACTTGGCGCGCATTACGGCGCGGAGCGTATCGGCGCTTCCGTTATCCCCGTTTCGGGCGGAAATACTCAGCGCCAGATTCAGCTTATGCAGGATTTCAAGGCAACC
>CAZUTB010000040.1:0-9404 GCA_964622905.1 uncultured Oscillospiraceae bacterium
AAGGGAGCGAGCCACATTCTGGTACATATTCATGTCAATCTTATTCATTGAAAGATTGAGAATGGACGAAATTGACTGCTCCTCCTGCCCTTCGCTTATCGTTGCGGCAAGGGTATTCCTTATAACGGAGGTGAACAGCTTGCGCTCAAGCTCAAGCTCCTCAAGACTACAGCGAAGCAGCGTAGAAATCTGGTAATTCGCAAGCTTGAGATGCGGCATAAGCGACTGAGCGTAGGCAATATCCGTATCGGCAAAGGTAAGCTCATCCTTGCCCTTGCACTCGCTTTCGGAAAGCAGCAAATCCGAATAATTGATAACCGCCTTCATCTCGTCCATAACAAGGTTGAGCTTTTGGAGAACCTCGGCTTCAACGCCGTCTATAAGATGATAGCTCGGCTGAACCGCCGCTGCGGCAGCCTGCCTGCGCTGAATTGTGGTAATCTCGTCAACAACATCGCGGGTTGCGGTTATCGTTTCCGGCGCAATGCTTCCCACCGTCAGGTTATACCTTTCGGGGGTTGAGGCGAGCATATAAATGCAAGCCATAAGGAACATGCCTACGGCCAGCAGAACTACGCCGTAAACCTCATTGCGGCGGCGCGCTTTATTCTTTCCATCGGCTCCGCCCTTTGCGTTTTTATTCTTCAAAAGGCTCTTTCTCGGTTTCCAAAGCTTCATGGCTTAGCCTCCCCCGCTTGCGGCTTACCCTCGGGCGCTTTGCGATTGGCATAGGCGCGTACTATTCGCTGAACAAGCTCATCGCGGACAACGTCGCTCTCTCCAAGCATTGAAATTGCTATGCCCTCAACGCCCGCAAGCACCTCGACCGCGTCGGCAAGTCCGCTTTTTCTGAACATCGGCAGGTCAACCTGCGTCAAATCGCCCGTAACAACGGCGTGAGAACCCGCGCCGAAGCGTGTAAGGAACATTTTCATCTGCTCGGGAGTCGTGTTCTGCGCCTCGTCAAGGATTACGAAGCACTCGGAAAGCGTCCTTCCGCGCATATAGGCAAGCGGCGCAATCTCGACCGTTCCGCGCTCGACAAGCTTCTGATAGGAATCAACGCCCATCATATCGTAAAGCGCGTCGTAGAGCGGGCGGAGATAGGGGTCAACCTTCTGCGTAAGGTCGCCGGGCAGGAAGCCAAGCTTTTCGCCCGCCTCAACCGCAGGCCTCGTGAGAACGATTCTCTCAATTTCGCGGTTCTTGAGCGCCATTACCGCCATTGCTATTGCAAGATAGGTTTTGCCCGTTCCGGCGGGGCCTACCGCAAAGGTCAGCTGATTGCGGCGCATCATGTCCACATAATTCCTCTGCCCCAAGGTCTTCGCCTTTATCGGCTTGCCGCGATAGGTTACGGCGACAACATCCGACAAAAGCTCGTCCATATCCTCAAGCCGTCCGGAGCGGCGAAGCTCAAGCGCGTAGCGAATCCTTGTTCTGTCAATTCCCTCGCCGGAGCGCGAAAGCTCCATAAGCTTTTTAAGCACGTCGCGGGCAATCTCCGCGTCCTTCTCGCTTCCCGAAATCTCTACGCGGTCGGAGCGAAGCGCAATAGCCGTTCCGGTTTCCTGCTCTATCAGGGCAATATTGCGGTCGCCCGCTCCGAAAAGCGCGGAATAGGACTCCATGGAATCTACCGCGGGGACGAGGTCAAGCTTCACCAAATATATCTTCCTCCGGTTTCAAAAGCTGAATAATGCGAAAGCAGATAAATCATTTAGCGTCGGAGCGCGGAAGGGCTATATCCTTCCTCAGCTCAAGCGTCATTTTGACCAATATGTTTTCATCGTCTATGATACTATAAACCGCCCATTTGTCAACTATTTCACCGCCGCGAGCCATATCCGCAAGCATAAGCGAGTACAGAATATCCTCCGCCTCGGCTATTCGTTTTGGTATATCGCAGGGCGTTTTTCGCTCTATTACCTCTCTGCTCGTTTCGCACGAAAGGCGAACCGGAAGGAAAGCGCCGCCGATAAAGACTTCGTCCCTTATAAGCTCTGAATCCTCAAAGCCGCCGTCCTCGCCGACGGAGAGAAGCGGGAAGCCAAAGAGGGATATGGTCGTTTTCTCCGCTTCGTTTCCCGTGCTTTCGCAGGTAAGGTCATAGCTCCTGACTGTTATGGATTTCTCCGCCCACACCCGCGCCTCGGCGCTCGCCGCCGCCTTTACCGGAACTGTTTCGCCCTTCTCGGTTCTTTCCTCGCCAAGAACCAGCGTTTCACCCTTCAGCACAAGCTCTCCCGCCTCCTTGACGGGCGTTCCGGCAGTAACCGTGAGTGAAAGCAGGATTCCGCTCTCGGAGGCGACAATATCCTGCATTCCGTATATTTCGACGGTCTTTGGCGCGTCAACCCCGCGGGTAAGCTTCACATCCAATATAAGCCCGCTTAGCCCGACCTCAATCCACGCAATTTTAGGAAAGCGAAGAAGCAGCTTTTCCCTTATCTCGGAAGGCGAAACCGACGCCTTTGCGCAGCCAACGCTCACTCCGTACTCGCTAAGCGCGGAAAGCCCGGCGGGAGTATACGCGCTTGCGCCCGAAACGGAAATGAACCAATAGCGCGAGCAAAACGCGCAAAGCAGCAGAAGCGCGGCGGCAAGCCCCAGAAAAAGCACGCTCCAGCGCCGAAGAAAGCCAAGGCAGCGCCTTATAGGGCTTTCAGACACAAGCGCGGCTGTATAGCCGAATTCCTCGGCGGCGCTTATGAAAAGCTCCCTTGCGCCTTCGGGAACGCCAATATGCGCGGTATGCCTGCCATAAAGCGCTATCGAGCCTACCGTAATTCCCATCGAGCGCGCCTTCAGAATGAGCTTTTCGATATAAAGCCCCTTAACCTCAACCGTGCAGAAAAGCGGCTTATTCATCCTTCCGCTCCTCGCCCGCGAAGCCGACGGAGAGAATCTGCCCCGCGATAAGCGCCTCCTCGTCGGCATAATCCTTTATGATAAGCTCCGCGCCGAAAACCGAAAGCTCGCCGCGCCTTGTGCGCAATATTATTCTCTCCCGAGTAAAGAAGGTTATGCCACGATGTCCCTCTACAAGCACTTCTTCACGCCCGCTCATGGTAATACGCGGTCTTGAGCCGAGAATCTCGGAGGTATCGCGCCAAAGCCCCGATAAAAAACGCATAAGCCCTCCCGATGCGCGAAACGCCCGCGCGCGGTTAAGCCTATGCGAATGAATTATCCTATATGAGTGTCAGTCTTCTTCGCCGCTATTTAGCGCGCCGTCGGATACCTGCGAAAGCCGCCTTTGAAGCTGCTTGGTTCTGTTTGACGCGGTTTCAATCTCGTTGCTTGCCTGCTGGAGGCGGAGCTGAGTTTTCTCAAGCAGCTGAGCGAAGGCGGAGAACTCCTCGCGCACCGTCATAAGCAGCTTGAAAACCTCCTGCGAGCGCTCGGCGATAGCTATTGACGAAAAGCCCGTTTGCAGGCTTGAAAGCAGCGCGCACAAGGTGCTGGGACCGGAAAGCAGCACCCGATAGCGCCTTTGCAGCTCAAGGAAGGTTTCCTCCTTGGACACAAGCGCGGCGTAGAGGCTTTCCGTGGGTACGAACATTATGGCGTAATCAACGGTAAAGGGCGGCTTGATATACTTATCCGAAATCTGCTTTGCCTGAAGCAGAACGGCGCGGAAGAGCGCCTTTTCCGCCTCCGAAGCGGCGGCAGCGTCGCCGTTTTCAAGCGCGGTATGCCAGCGGCGGCTGTCCTCCATGGGGAATTTACTGTCTATGGCAAGATACACGGGCTTTTCATTCTTCGAGGGAGCGGGAAGCCTTAAGGCGAACTCAACGCGCTGACCCGAGCCTGCGACGACCTCGCAGTTGCGCTCAAACTGAGCGGGAGCAAGCATTTCCGAAAGCAGCGCGTCCAGCTGCATTTCGCCCCATACTCCGCGCGTTTTGACGTTCGTGAGCGTTTTCTGAATATCCGCAACGCCCCTTGCGAGCGACTGCATTTCGCCAAGCCCGCGCCCAACCTCGGCAAGCCTGCGCGAAACGGCGTTAAAGCTCTCCGTAAGCTGCTTTTCAAGCGCGCTTTGCAGCCGCTCGTCAACGGTTCTGCGCATTTCGGTCAGCTGCCGCTCGTTCTCAAGCCTTATCCTCTCAAGCCGCTCCTCCTGAATCGCGCTCACCTGCAAAATGCGCTGAGAAAGCGCGTCCATCTGCGCCTGCTCGGTTCTGAGGTTATCGCTGAGCGCTCCGTAAACGCCGCCCTCCATATGGTAAAGGCGGGCGTTGACCTCATCCGTGCGCAGGGCGGCGTCGCCGTTTTCCCTCTCAAGCCGCGAAACGCGCATAATAAGCACTATGACGGCGGCAAGAAGCGAAACGGCTATGAATATAAGCAGCACTACGGGGAGCGACCATTCATTCATCGCTCTGCTCCTTATCGGCGAGCGTTTTGTGGTACAGCTCCTGCATTCTGATATCGGTTTGGTTTATAACGTCCGCGCAGGCGGTAAGCTCCCTTACAACCTCGTCCGAAACGACGCCCTTGCTCTTGTAATGAATGTCATGCTCAAGCGTTGCCCAGAAATCCATTGCGACGGTGCGAATCTGAATTTCAACCGGCACATAGCGCTTTTTATCCGAGAAGAACACGGGAACGGTGATTATAAGATGCAGGCTGTGATAGCCATTCTCCTTGGGATTCTGGATATAATCCCGCTGGCGGACGAGATGAATGTCATCCTGCTGACAGAGCATCGAAGCGATGGTATAAATATCCTCTATATACGAGCAGATAACCCGAACGCCCGCAAGGTCGTAAAGATTATCCTGCGCGCTTTGAATTTCAACGGGAAGCCCCTTGCGCCTGAGCTTTTCGGCAACAGAGCCTGGCGCCTTTACGCGGCACTGAATGGAATGAATCGGGTTGCGGCTGTGCAGCGCCTGAAACTCATCGTTGAGTATGTCCAGCTTTGTGGCTACCTCCTTTGTCGCGCTTTCATACATCAGCGCGATGCGGAGATAATCCTTGGCAAGCTGTGCAAGCTCCTTCTGCTCCGGCGTAAGCGCCGAATCAAACTCGTCAAACTTTATCGGAATCCTTTGGACTATCATTGTTTATCTCCTCGCAGGGGGCATACTGCTCCAGCAAAACTCCCGCCTCGGCAAAGATTTCGAGCGTGAATTTGTCCGGATACCCCTTTTCATAAACAACGCGGTTTATTCCCGCGTTTACAATCATTTTCGCGCATACGCTGCACGGCTGATGCGTGCAGTAAAGCGTTGCTCCGTCAATGGAAACGCCGAGGCGCGCCGCCTGAATTATGGCGTTCTGCTCTGCATGAACGGCATAGCAGACCTCAGCGCGCGTTCCGCTCTCAATTCCAAGCTGACGGCGGAGGCAGACGCCCTTCTCGCGGCAGGTTTTAAGCCCCGCAGGAGCGCCGTTATAGCCGGTGGTCATAATGCGCTTGTTCTTAACAATAACCGCGCCTATCTCCCGCCCTGCGGCATAGCAGCTGGTCCATGTGGATACAAGATGCGCCATTTCCATGAATCTTCTGTCCCATTTATCCATTGCCTGTCAGCTCCTTATTAGAAACCCGAACGTTTTTTCTCCTAAAAAGTATATCCAAATCAATGGGGCTTGTCAATCATAATGCAAAGCGCCTAAAGCATATTCTTCCCGAGGTGCTTTTTATAGATGAAAAAGAATATGAGCTTCATTCGCTCGGCAATTATCCTTGCGGCGGCTAACGCGGCGGTAAGGGGAATAGGCTTTCTCTTAAGGCTTTTGCTCAGCCGCTCGCTTGGCGCAAGGCTTATCGGGTACCTTGAGATGACAAGCGTTGTGCAGATGTTTCTGATAACCTTCACCACGGCGGGGCTTCCCCTTGCCGTATCGAGAATGGTTGCGCGGGAAAGCACGCATAAGGGAAGGCTGGAGGTTCTGTATTCCGGAAAACAGGCGGTTGCGCGGCTTTCGCTTATCCTGCTGCCGCTGTATCTGGCACTTGCTCCGGTGCTTGCGCGATTTATAGGGCTAAAGGCGCTGATGTATCCGCTCTGCGCCTACGCGCCCTGCGCGCTTGTGCTTGGGCTTTCGGGGGTATATAACGGCTACTGCTACGGGCTTGGGCGCGAGGAGCTGCCCGCACTTAACGAGATAGCGGAGCAGGCGGTGCGCTTCATCTGCGCGGCGGCTCTGCTCTACGCGCTTTCAAGCGCCCGCGAGGGAATACTGATGACGATACCCGCAATAGCCCTGCTTGCAGGCGAAAGCGCGGGGCTTATACTTATGCGGGTGCTTCTGCGCGACAGTCTTCGCGGCAAAAAAGCAGAGAAATATGTAAGCAGGCTTTCGGAGCTTGCGTCCCTTTCCGTTCCCGCAACGGGCGCGCGCCTTACAGGAACGCTGCTGCGGCTGATATCTACGCTGCTGACTCCGCTTTTGCTTGTAAAAACAGGCGAAAACGCCGAAGCTGCTGCGGCAATGGTTGGGCTGCTGCACGGAATGGCGCTGCCGGTTGTATTCCTGCCCGGGATAGTAACCGGCGCGATAGCGATGCTCGTCATCCCCAGAGCCGCTAAGAAAACGGGCAGAGCCGCGGCGGATTACTCCATGAGGATTCTGCTTCCATCTGCGGGCATCGGGCTTTTCTGCGCCCTGCTGGTGTATTTTTCGGCGCCAGTTATAGCTTCTGCGCTCTACCATCAGCCGCGCCTGCTTCCAATACTTCGGCTTACCGTTCCCAGCGTATTTTTCGGCGCGGTGCTTCAGGTTTCGGGCGGGCTGCTCGCGGGAATGGGCAGGCAAAAAGAAAGCCTGATATCCGCGCTCATTTCCTCCGCGGTTTCGCTTGCGGGAATGTTTATATTCATGTATCTGATGCGGCTTGGAATAAGCGGAGCGGTCTACGCGATGTGGCTTGGTGAGGGCGTTCAGATGCTTTTGCAGCTTCGCGCGCTCTCCGTCAGCCCGCGCTTCTCTCAAGCAGGTGCATAACATGCTTTCGCGCCGCTCCCGCCGCTCGCTGCTGCTCCTCCTCGGTGGGAATCGCGTCGCCCATAAGCTCAACAAACTGGCTCACCTTAAGCCCCAGCGCCTCTTGCATATCCTGATCGCTCCCGCGTGGGGAAACCAGATAATAGCAAAGCAGGCTGTCCTGCTGACCTATTCTGTGCGCCCTGTCCTCCGCCTGAGAATGCACTGCGGGCGACCAATCCAGCTCGCCGAAAACGACGGCAGTCGCCCTTTGCAGGTTCAGGCCGCTCGCCGCGCGCAGGGAAATGCAGCACAAATCGGTCATTCCGGACATGAATGCGTTTACCGCCTGCTCCTTTTTTGCGGGCGTTTCCCTTCCCGTTATGAATACGGGCTTAAACTCATCAAGCTCCTTTTTATAGATGTCCATTACCGCATGATGATGCGCGAAAAGCAGCACCTTTTCGCCGTTTTCAATGAGATTCCGAACAAAAGCGCAAACAAAATCGGCCTTCGCGATGCCCGTTGCCTGCCGCTCCTGCTGAGAAATCTGGTCTTCAAGCAGCGCCCTTTCGGACGCGGTAAGCTCCCTTGTGCGGTACTCGGAAAGCTTTTCGTAAACTCCCTGCATGAGCGTCTGGAACAGCTTGTCGTTTACGTCAATCTCCTGCACAAGCCTGCGCTTTGGCGGAAGCTGGGAAAGCACGTCGGCTTTGACGCGCCTGAGCATCATTCCCTCGGAGCGAAGGAACTCGCCTAAGACATCGGGATGAATAACAATCTTATTCCCGTAGCCGTAGCACCACTCGCGGGTGAAGCTTTCCCAATCGCCGAGAAAATGGAAATCCAGTATGTTTACAACGTTCCATATTTCGCCGCCGACATTGTAGATAGGCGTTCCGGAAAGCCCGACAACCTTCTCCGCGCTCTCTGAAATAAGGCTCGCCGCGCTGTACTTTTCCGTTCCCGCGCGCCTCAGCTCCTGAACTTCGTCAAATATGACTGCGGGGAACGCCATTTCGGGCAGTTCCTCCTTCCAGCCGCGCAGAATAAGATAGTGCGCAAGGTATATATCCGCCTCGGGAAGTGCGTAGGGCTTAAGCCCCTTGATTATTTGGACACGCGGCTCTCTGCCGTCTATGCGAAGAAAGCGCTTAATCTCCGAAAGCCAGTTGAGAATAAGATGAGGCGGCGCGATGATAAGCGCGGGAAATGTCTTTTCGGCGGCAAGCATTGCAAGCGCCTCAACGGTCTTTCCAAGCCCCATTTCATCGGCTAAAAGGCAGCGGTCGGAGCTGAGAAGCCACGCAAGCCCCTCCTCCTGAAACGGCCGCAGAGTGCCGATAAAGCTTCCCTCGGGCGGAATGGCGCGCTCGGGGCGCAGGCGCTGCCTTTCGCGGGAAACATAATATTCCTGCGCGGAAAGCAGCATTTCTTCAAAGCGCTTCCTGTCCGCCTGCTTTATTTCAAGCGGGTAGCGGGACATGAACCAGCACAAATCCTGAACAACCCTTCGGTGCGCGGTAAAGCGCGCCTCGCCGCGCCTTGCTCCCGCGCTTGAGGGAAAAAGGCGCTTTGCCATTTCAACCATATGGCTTTCGCCGCGAACTGTGAAGCATTTGCGCTTCCTGTTATACGAAAGCGTTCCGAAGCAGCGCTTTGCAGGCGCGTCCTGACGGTATTCCTCCGCGCGGAGATACTGCGGAAGCAGGCTTAACTCCTCGTCTGTCACGGAAGGCTCACCCCCCAAAGGCGGTTAAGGCTGAGCGTTTTAAGCGGCTTGCCGCCGCAGGTGGTTGGCAGAAAAACGCTTTTTTCCACAAGGCACAAAAGCTCCGTAACAAGCGGGCTTTCGGCATAGCGGGAAAGCTGAGCGAAAAGCGCGCGGGCGTTGGGCTTGCCCTTCTTTATTTCAACGCCTACGCCGCCCACAAGAAAATCAATCCGCCTTCCGCGCCCCAAAGAAACCTCATGCCGCGCGGGAAGATTATGCGTAAGAAATGCGTTCATAATAATGGAATGCAGCTCTCCCTCGGCGGGAACGGCGGGAATTCTTACGGAAAGCACAGCGCCTTCAACCTCGCGAAGCGTAGCCATACCGGAAGCATTCCCCCTTTATTTCCTGCGTTTTGCCTGATAAGAATAGCATTAACAAAGGCTTTTGACAAGTGCGGCAAGCTTTACGAAAGCGAGGCGGTATGGTATACTTACAGCTGATGTTTTTATGCGGAGGACAATGATGCGCAAACGTTTTTTGACCATTTTAATTACAGCGGCGCTGCTTGCGCTGTGCTTTGGCGCGCTTGCCGAGGACGCAATGCGCATAATTTCGGTTCCCGAGTCAATAACCCCGGGCAAGGCGAACCCTATAGAGTTCTTTATGCCCGAGGACGCAATGACCAGAATATACCTTGAAAAGGACGGAGCGGAGGTTGCCGAGATTAAGGCGAGTGCTATATCTC
>CAZUTB010000041.1:0-9343 GCA_964622905.1 uncultured Oscillospiraceae bacterium
ACGACAAGCTTTGGCGATTCGCCCTATCAATCGTTTTCCGCCTTTGCGGGAAACAACCGCGTCATATCATTAAGCGCGCCGCTTCCTTCACCGGAGCGGCTCGTTTTTTTATCTACGGATTCCGTATTTGCCATCATGCTCTCCCCCTTATTCCTGCACTCCAATTATTTGCCTCAGACCCGACATATCAAATATACGCCGAATATGGCTGTTCATGTTTTTTACATAGATTTCTCCGCCGCGTCTGTTCAGCACCTTATAGCGCCCCATCAGAACGCCGATTCCGGAGCTGTCCATAAAGCTCAGCGCCTTTAGGTCAAGGCAAAGCTTTTTTACGGATTTATCAGTGAGCAGCTCGTCAAGCTCCTCGCGAATCCTCGGCGCGGAATAATGGTCAAGCTCGCCGCTTATTGTAACGATGAGCGTATCCTTCTGCCTTATGTTATCAAGCATACGCTTCCTCCTTTCCGTTTTTCATCTGTGTTCCTTTCACTCAAGCGCTTGTCGTATCCTTCCCAGAAAAATGGAAGCTTATGCAGAAAAAGGACGAAAACAAAATTTGTGTACACAAAAACCGACGGCAGCGTTACCGTCGGTTTTGATTTGCTGTATGTAATTTATTAGCTTGAAATCCTCGCGCTTACTCCTGCTTGCTCAAACCAAAAAGCTCCTCAACCTGCGCGAGAATATCCTCCTGAGTGCGCCGCCCGTCAATCAAGATAGACTGATAGCCCGCCTCCGCAGCCTGATCAACCGCGCTTCTGGCAAAAAGCGCGTCGCGCTCCATCCAGTTTTCAAAGCCCTTTTCGGGATTGGTGCATTTAGCAAGCACATACTTTATGAAATTGCGCTCCGAATACTTTTCATACTGAAACGCCTTTGTGGGGACGATGCAGACGTAGTTATCCTCCTTGACTCCCGACGCCTTCATCAGCTTTGGCATAAAGCCCGCGCCCTCGGCAATGATGGGCTCCTTGCCTCTTATGCGCATAAGGTCGCTTACAGCAAGCGGGAACATTTCCTCATACATCGCAATTTCTTCATCGTTCTGCTCCTTGGGGTCGGCAAGCCAAACCTCATCCGCGCTGCTCTTGACATACTTGACGAGGTGCGGCTTATTCTGTTTTGCTCCGCGCTCGGTGTATTCATCCAAATGGTCGTCAAGGCAGAAATAGACAAATCCGTATTTATCGGCAAGCATACGCGCCACGGTGCTCTTGCCGCTGCAGGGCGAACCGCCAAGATAATAAATAGTTCTCATAAATCCTCCATGCTGTTCTTTACTATGCTATTCTACTTTCTTTTCGTTTTAAATGCAAGGCAAAGAGCGGTAAGACCTCGGCTACTCGCAGAAGAACGCAAGGTCAAGAATGATATTCCCATTTTCATCGGGAGTGGTGAAGCGCGGGCACTGACAGCGCTCAAAGAAATAACAGCCGCCGTCCGGAATCGACGGAATCTTTATTCCCGCGTCGGTTATAGCCTTCCAGCACTCGCCCTCATGCCCGAACACATCGCTTTCAGCGCCCTTGAGCCAGCAAACGCCCGCATAATCATAGCTGAAATCAATATAGTCAAAGCCATCCGAAACAGCCGTACCCTCGGGAAGGAACATACCTATCCAATACTCGTAGTAATCCTCGGGCGCTCCGTAGCGATTTTTCTCAAGCCCGATATATGCGCCGCAATCGGGATACACCGCCTTGAATTCCTCTGTAATAAGCGCCTCCAGCATATCAAACAAGCCATTAGCGTGCCAATAGCCCCATTTTTCACCGAAATTGCCGTTAACCCTGTCGCTGTTCTTGTACTTTATGCCCACAAACCTGCAATGCGGGAACGCTTCGCGATACACTCGCTCTATTATGCAGCCCATTTTTATCACTCCCGTATATTCATATTGGATGAAATGAGTTTAACACAGTTTCCTTTGCCAAGCAATATAAAACAGCGGGACAAAACCCGCCGACCGGTTTTCGGCTGACGGGTTTTATGAAATGTTGTTCCGCTTTTGAGTTTACAACGATTACTCGTTATCGTTATAGGGTATTCGGTAAAACCTCAGCGCGTTATCGCAGGAAAGCCTGCGCATAGCGTCCGGAGATATTCCGCGAATCGCCGCGATAACGTCGGAGGTGTACCTTACGAACGCAGGCTCGTTGCGCTTTCCTCGCATCGGGACGGGCGCAAGATACGGGCTGTCGGTTTCCACCATGATTCTGTCCGCCGGAAGATTCTTCGTAACTTCTATAAGCTTATTGGCGTTCTTGAAGGTTACGGTTCCCGAAAGCGAAATAACGTGCCCAAGAGAGAGATAGATTTTCGCGCTTTCCGCAGAGCCGGTGTAGCAATGGATATCGCCTGCCGGAAGCCTGTCCTTCCTAGATAGCAGCAATTCTGTGAAATCGCCGTGCGCATCGCGGATATGATAGACCACGGGAATTCCGTATTCCAGCGCTATGTCCATCTGCTCTGTGAGCGCGGTTTTCTGCTCCTGCTTATAGTCCGCGTCATAGCAGTAATCCAAGCCTATCTCGCCAAGGGCTACAACCTTATCCGCTTTCAGCAGCTCGCGAAGCCGCTTCTCGGCAGCTTTTGACCATTCCATAGCGTTATGCGGATGAATCCCGACTGCGGCATAAACGCCATCGTGACTCTGCGCAAAGCTTACGCATTTTTCGGATGACTCTATGCTGTCGCCCGCGACAACCGCCCACTTAACGCCGCTTTCGCGCATTCGTGAGTAGGTTTCTTCCCTATCCTCATCAAAGCGCTCATCGCAGAGATGGCAATGGGAATCGAAAAGGAAGGCGTCAGCCAATATCCGCACCGTCCTTGATGTCGCCGTCTACGGTCAAAAGACGAAGCTCTGTATCATCCTCGTTTGCGGCGCAGAGCAGCATACCCTCGGAAACAATTCCGCGCAGCTTGGCGGGCTTAAGATTGTACACAAGCACAACCTTCTTGCCGAGCATTTGCTCGGGAGTATAGAATTTTGCGATTCCCGAAACGACCGTGCGCGTTTCATCGCCGATTTTAAGGCTCATTTTGAGCAGCTTATCGCTCTTTTCGACCTTTTCGGCTTCGGTGACAAGCGCTACTTTAAGCGAAATCTTCTTGAAATCGTCAATCGTTATTTCGGAAAGCTTGACAGGCTCTGCCGTTTCGGGCTTTGCCTCGGGCTTTAGCTCCGTCTTTACAGACTTCTGATACTCCGCTATCTGCTCCTGCTTGAATTTCTCAAGCTCGTCAAGCTCCTTCTCAAGGTCATACCGCGGGAAGAGCGCTTCGCCCTTCTTAACCGCGCTTCCGCTCTTTGTAAGCCCGAAGGTCGCAAGGCTCTCCCATGTTTTGGCGCTGCCGTCCGTAATTCCCGTCTGAGCAAAGATTCTATCGGGAGTTCTGGGCATGAACGGAGAAATAAGCACGGCGACAAAGCGGATGCACTCAAGCAGCGTATACAAAACCGTCGAAAGGCGCGCCTTGCCCTCCTCCGTCTTGCCTAAGACCCACGGCTGAGTTACGTCGATATACTTATTGCAGTCGCCGATAAGCTTCCATATCTCCACAAGCGCGCCGCTGAACTGGAACTGATCCATAGCCTTTTCAACACGGGAGGGAAGCGACAGCGATTCATCGCGGAGATTATTGTCAACCGCCTCATACCTATTCGGCGTGGGCGCAACTCCGCCGAAATACTTTTCGACCATTGCGACGGTGCGGCTTACCAGATTTCCCAAATCGTTGGCAAGGTCCGAGTTAAAGCGCCCGATAAGCGCGGTATTGCTGAACTGTCCGTCCGAGCCGAACGGCATTTCCCTCATAAGGAAATAGCGAATAGCGTCGGAGGAATAGCGATTGCAGAGCATAACGGGGTCGATAACATTGCCGCGCGATTTGCTCATCTTTTCGCCGTCAAGCACGAGCCAGCCGTGACCGAAAATCTGCTTGGGCAGCGGAAGCCCGAGAGCATGGAGCATAATTGGCCAGATTATGGAATGGAAGCGGACAATCTCCTTGCCTACAAGGTGAACGTCGGCAGGCCAATACTTTTTATACAGCTCGTCATTTTCCGTTCCGTAGCCGAGCGCGCTGATATAGTTGGAAAGCGCGTCAATCCACACATACACGGTGTGCTTGGGGTCAAAGTCAACCGGTATTCCCCACTTGATGCTTGTTCTGCTGACGCACAAATCCTCAAGCCCTGGCTTAAGGAAATTATTCATCATTTCATTTACGCGCGAGGTAGGCTGAATGAAATCGGGATGGGTATTGATGTAATCAATAAGCCAGTCCTGATA
This sequence comes from uncultured Oscillospiraceae bacterium, assembly GCA_964622905.1. Classification (GTDB taxonomy): domain Bacteria; phylum Bacillota; class Clostridia; order Christensenellales; family Aristaeellaceae; genus STF2-37. The sequence goes on from CAZUTB010000041.1 coordinate 4,302, forward strand.
CTTGCTGAGCTTGAAGAAATAGCTTTCCTCGCGGGTCTTTTCAACAGGTCTGCCGCAATCGGGGCATTTGCCGTCCTTGAGCTGCAGCTCCGTCCAGAAGCTTTCGCAGGGGGTGCAGTACCAGCCCTCGTACTCGCTCTTGTAGATATCGCCCTGCTCATAAAGCTTCCTGAAATTCTGCTGAACGCACTTTACATGGCGCTCATCGGTGGTGCGGATGTAATCGCTGTACTCAACATCCATCAGCTTCCAAAGCTTTTTGATATTCGCAACAATCTCGTCAACATACTCCTTCGGAGTAACGCCCTTAGCCGCCGCCTTACGCTCAATCTTCTGCCCGTGCTCATCACTTCCGGTAAGGAAGTATGTGTCATATCCGGTCAGCTTCTTGAAGCGCGCCATGGTATCAGCCGCAGTCGAGCAATAGGCGTGACCTATATGCAGGTTATCGCTGGGGTAATAGATTGGCGTTGTGATATAGTAGGTCTTCTTTTCAGCCATCAAAATCATCCTTCCTTAAATAACAAAAAGCACGCCCCGTATTGGGGCGCGCGAATTGCACACTGTACCACCCAAGTTCTCCAAAGAGCATATGCCCTGAGGACTCTGCCGCCGCTAACGGAGCGCACCGCCGAACGCTACATATCGCGTCCGAAGCATCCGGAACCATGTTCCCCCTCTGTTTCGCCGCCGGCTTTCACCTGCTCCGGCTCTCTTTCGGGCGTTATATCGGGGTACTCTTTCCATCATCGCTTTTATAAGCCGAACGGCTTACTAATAGTGAATTATAGCTATTGCGGTGTTCCTTGTCAATAGCGGCAGGGCAAGTAAGCCGCACCTAAATGCGCTTACTTATCCTGAAAAACGCTTGTGTAGATAACTCCGCGCTTAGGCGAAATAGCGAGCTTATCAAAGAGGTCGGAAACGGTTACGAAGATATAGCCGTTTTTCAGAAGCTCGGGAATTATTGTGTCAAGCGCGTCAACGGTATTCTGATTGCCCTCCATATCATGGAGCAGAATAACGTCGCCGTGCTTGACGCTCCCGAGTATCCTCTCGGCGCGGTCTGCGCTTGTCACCTCGGGCACCCAGTCCATTGCCCCTACTCCGCAGATGAAGGTCATATCCGTTGCGTCAAACATCGTCTGATTATAGAGAATGAACGGAGGTCTGAAAAAGCGCGGAGCTTTTCCGGTAATCTCAATAATCTTCTCCGTTGTGTATTCAAGCTCCGCGACAACCTCCTCGCGGGTTAGCTTGGTCATATCCGAATGCGTTTTAGAATGGTTGTTGATTTCGCAGCCCATCAGGAACGCTTCATGCGCTATCTTTGCCGATTCATCGGTTATTCTGTCGGCAATCAGGAAAAAGGATGCGGTCACTCCATACTCTTTCAGCTTTTCAAGAACCAGCGGAGTTGTTACGGTATTGGGTCCATCGTCAAAGGTAAGGGCAATAAGTTTCTTTTCGCCATTGGTTTCCATAGTTATTCCTCCCGAATATCATCTGATATTGTTCTTTTCAAGAAAGGCTATTACTTCCTCTTCGATTCTCGGAAGCTGCGTAGATATGGTTATAACGTGCGGAACACCGCTGAGGCGAATTTCGCGCTTTACCCTTGAAGCAACTCCGCCCTGAATAACCGAAATGCTTTCCGGCGCTATCGCCATATCCGCGTCGGACTGGAAGGAAAGCACGGGCGAGGTTACATTTTTTAGATTTTCACGCGCCGCTTTCATAACGCGGTTCAGCTCTACTACGGATGAAGTCGGATATTCGGTATAACCGATGTCATACTCATTCATAAGCTTATCGCTTCCGCGCTTCTTCTGGCTAGGGCGAATAACGGGCATGATGTACTTGAGAACCGGTGCAAAGCGCGCGCCCTTATTCTTAGCCTGCATCGGCGCGGAGAAGGTAACAACCGCGTTAGGCTTCCTATTTTCGGCAATGTAAAGCGAAAGGCAGCCGCCCATGCTCAGCCCCATTACGGCAACCTTATCATAGGCTTTTGCCATCTCATCGTAAGCGCTGAGGGCTTCGCTCATCCACTCCCTCGCTGTGGCGGTCTTCATGTCCTCCGGCTTTGTCGCGTGACCGCTAAGGCAGATTCCCTTGACGGCATACCCCGCAGAGCTGAGATATCTTCCGATAGGGAGCATATGCGCGGGCGAGCCGGTAAAGCCGTGAATAAGAAGCACCGCTGCGCCGTTAGTGCCCTGAAACTCAAACGGCTTTGCGTATTCATTCATATATTTGCTCATTTGCTTCCCCCTTCAATAGCCTCAATATCTGTATCCCTGCCGAAAACGAGCAGAGTATCGCCCGCGCGCATTATCTGCGAGGGCTGAGGCGCTACTATATAATCGCCGCCGCGCTTAATGGCAAGGATGCTGAGAGCGTACTTTTTGCGCACATCAACGTCTATAATGGACTTGCCGTCCCACGAAAGCGGGAGATTCACATCCATAAGGGCGTACTCGTTATTGAGCATCATCAGGTCAATAACGTTCGTCTGCATCATCATATGCGCAACGCGCGCGCCCATATCGCGCTCGGGATAAACAATTCTGTCCGCGCCGACCTTTTTGAGCACCTTCGCGTGCAGCTCATCCATAGCCTTCGCGAGGATATAGCCGACGTTGTTTTCTTTGCAGATTGCGGTTACAAGTATAGAATCGCGCACGTCGCCAATAGCGACAACCGCCATATCGAAATTGCCGATTCCCAGAGCGTCAAGCACCGTTTCATCAGTTGCGTCCGCCTGCACCGCCTGAGTGACATAGGGCGAAATGCTATCGACAAGCTCCTTATCGGATTCTATCGCAAGCACCTCATGCCCCATCTGGCAAAGGGTTTCAGCGACGCTTGAGCCAAAGCGCCCAAGCCCGAAAACGATTACCTGCTTAGCCTTCTTTTTCATGTTATCCTCCTAGCCGACAAGAATTCTCGCGTCGGGATAATGTATATCCGGAGTCTGCCTTCCGTCATAGCGCTGGAACAGCGCATAGGTCATTGTTAGCGGTCCTACGCGCCCAAGGAACATGAGGAAGACCAAGAGCGACTGACTTGCCCTTGACAGCGTAGCCGTTCCCTGCGATGAAAGACCCGTTGTTCCGAGGGCGGACGCCGCCTCAAACAGCAAGTCAAGGAAGCGGGCGGGATTTTCGCCGTTTGCGCCCTCAAGCACTGTCATAACAACGGTTGAGATAATAAGGAAAATGAAGCTGCTGAAAAATATCGCGAGCGCTCTGGAAACTATATCGCGCGGAATGCGTTTTTTTGCGAAAACCACATCGTCCCTTGCGCGGATATCCGAAACGAGCAGGAAAAGAATAACGGCAAAGGTGGTGGTCTTTATTCCGCCGCCGGTTGAGGCGGGCGAAGCGCCAATGAACATAAGAACCGAGGAAATCAGCTTTGTTGCCTGCGTAAGCCCCGCCTGCCCTATGGAATCAAAGCCAGCGGTTCTTAGCGTAACCGATTGAAACAATGCGTTAACGGCGCGCATTACGGGGCTAAGCTTTTCGCTGCCAAGCGTATTCGGGTTATTCCACTCAAGCAGAGCAACTGCGGCAGCGCCGAAAACGATGAGCGACGCAGTGGCAAGCAGCACAAGGCGAGCGTGGGGCGAGAGCGGCTTGCGGCTTTTCGGCTTTTCAAGCAATTCCATAAGCACAATAAAGCCAAGCCCTCCGGAAATAATCAGTGCCATAAGAACCGAAAGCACAAGCGGATCCTGCGCAAACTGCATAATGCTGTTTCCGCCGCCGAAAACATCAAAGCCCGCATTGCAGAACGCGCTTACCGCAAGGAACACAGCCCTGAAAGCGCCCGTCCTCCAGCCGTAAAGCGGAACGAAGCGCAGAAGCAACGCAAGCGCGCCAATAGCCTCGATGATAACGGCTAAAAGCACATACCTTATGCTCAGGCGGATAAGCCCCGAGAGCGCGTCCATATTCATGCTTTCCCGCATAAGAATGCGCTCGCGCAGAGATATGCGCTTCCCGATCATCAGGAAAACCATTGTAGCGAATATCATAAAGCCAAGCCCGCCAAGCTCAATAAGGCAGAGAATAACAATTTGCCCAAGCAGAGTGTACGTGCCTCCTGTTTCAACCACGGTAAGGCCTGTTACGCAGGTTGCGGAGGTTGAGGTAAAGAGCGCATTAAAGAAGCCCACAGAATAGCCGCTTTTTGACGCGGCAGGGAGCGAAAGCAGCGCCGTTCCGAGCATAATAATGAGAAAAAAGCCGAGAACAATAATGCGCGTCGGCGTAAGCGCCCGCTTTTTTTGCAGAATAGTCCTGCTGCGTTTATCGTCATCCAAGCTCTTTCTTGCCATTTACTGCTCCTTTATCCGTTCCCTGCAATTATACTGCCGCCGAAGGATTTTGTCCATATCGCCGGTCTCTCAGAGGTCCTTCAGGTATTCGGTAGGCGCTTTTCCGTAGGAGCGGGCAAACGCGCGGTAAAACGAGCGGATGCATTCAAAGCCGACCTTTTCGGAAATCTCAAGATAAGTATCGTCCGTTTCGCGCATCAGAAGCAGCGCGTGGCGGCAGCGCAGAGTTCCGATATACTGCCGCAAGCCGCAATGCAGATACGAGTTGAAAATATGCGAAAAGCGGCTTTCGCTGTACCCGAAGCGCCTTGCAAGCGACGAAACAGTGATATCCTTGGCGTAATTTTCCTCAAGGTACAAAAGCGTTTGCCTGATAAGCTCCGCAGGCGCGTTTCTGTCAACGCTGACCATGCCCACCTTATCCATCAGCCTGCCGAGAAGATAATAGCAAGCGCCCTTTTTCGCCTCGCGGGAGGCGGTGTTTTTCTCCTTGAGAAACAGAAAAATGTTTTTCAGAGAATCGTCCTCGTCATCCCTGCACTTCTCCAGCGCAAAGCGCTTGTCCGCGCTCGTTTTCTGATAGGTAGGCACTATGGACATTGGAATAATCGCAACCATGCACTCGGAGGCTTCCTTTGTATGATAGCTGTGGATGGAAAAGCCCGAAACAATAATAATCTCGCCCTCTCCGGCAGTT
>CAZUTB010000042.1:0-9304 GCA_964622905.1 uncultured Oscillospiraceae bacterium
TGCTTTGCCTGGCTCTTTGCCTGAGCGCGCTGAGCTTCGCAATCGCCGAGGACGGCGCGGAGCAGAAGGCTGCAATCTATGACGTCGCTCCCTTTGCAGAGAACGTAACCATCACCGTTCCGGTTTACGACCGCTCAAAGCAGGGCTATCCCGCGGTTGACGACAACTACTGGACCAAGTGGATTCAGCAGAACTTCGGCGACAAGTACAACATAACGGTTAAGTTTGTCGCGATTCCTCGCGGCGACGTTATGACAAAGTACTCTATGCTCATCGCGGGCGACGACACCCCCACAATCCTGATGGAATACGATTATCCGAAGGTTGCGCAGTGGGCAAACGACGGCGCAATGGCGGAAATCAACCTTGACGAGTTCAAAGCGGTAGCTCCCACCTATTATCAGGCGATGGTTGACCACAACCAGCTTGCCTACACGGACATCAACGGAAAGACCTATTTCGTTTTGTCCGAGCGCCCCTACTATGACACGACCTACACCTTCGTTTCCTTCTGCCGTCTTGACTGGCTCAAGCAGGTCGGCTATGACAAGGTCCCCGAGAATTACACCGAATACTGCGAAGCCATCGGCAAGATAGTTGATGCAGGGCTTACCAAGCAGCCCCTCGGACGCCGCTTGTTTGACTCCGCTTACGCAGGAAACTTCGCCTACCGCAACGTACCCGTTGACGAGAAGGAATGGGCTGTCTACTCCAGTCTCGGCACCGCTTCCCTCACATGGGAGCCTACCTACAAGATGCTCAAGCGTGCAAACGATGAGTACCTCAAGGGCTGGTATTCCACCGAATTCGAGCTTGACGCTGACGGAAGTCAGGAAAAGACCGATTTCATCAACGGCGTTACCTTCTCCTACGGCAATTACATGAGCTCCGACGTTGACTGGCTCAAGGCGTTCTATGAGAAGAATCCGGATGCTGAGCTTGCGATAGTCAGCACCCACCAGAACGACGAAGAGGGCATTGCCTCCGCGCAGATTCGTGCAGATAACCCCTTCGGAATGATAGTCGGCTTCTCCTCCCTTGCTACTCCCGACCAGCTCAAGGCGGCGTGGATGTACATGGAATGGCTCATGCAGCCCGAAAACCTGTTCGTTATGGAAAACGGCGTTGAGGGCGTAACCTACGAGCTTGATGCGGACGGACTGCCCGTAATGCTCGACTACACCGGCGAGGAAATGCTAAACCACAACAACAATATCGACATGACCTGCATCATTCACGCCTCGAAGAAGCGCGGAACCATCGAGCAGACCATCGCCGCTATAACCCCCAAGGGCATTCCTCAGGACTTCACTCAGGCGATAATCGACAACTACTATGCTCTCAAGGAAATTTCGGACGCAGGAAGAGCGTACACCGACCCCGTCTTTGCGGTAGCAATCGACGCCGAGTCCGAGTACAACGGAACTCTTCTCTCCCTGTGGAAGGAATACTCCACCAAGCTCATCAAGGCAGAAGAAGGACAGTTTGATACCCTCTACGCCGAGTTCTCGCAGAAGTTCCTCGACGCAGGCTATCAGGAGATTCTTGACGAGCGCCTTGCGGCTTACGAAGCCGGAAACACCACCAAGCTGCCCGAAAACGTAAAGAACGCTAAGTAACAAAGGCTTACTGCCGCGCAGGCGGCAAAGGGTTTTCATGCGGGGCGGAACGAGTTATTCCCGTACCGCCCCGCTAAGTATATACAAATATAGGGTACACTAAGCAGCAAAGACGCAAAAGCTGAATACTTAAGCAACCTATTAAATATGAAATCAATACCGCCTGCACTTTGGCGGACTTAATATATCGGGAGGCGCGCACAGGATGGCTGCGGGACGAAACGCGACAATATACGATGTTGCCAGAGAAGCCGGAGTTTCGATAGCTACGGTTTCGCGGGTCATTGGCGGAAAAACAAGGGTCAACCCGCTTACGCTTGAAAAGGTGCGCGCCGCAATTCAGAAATGCAATTACAGGCCCAGCGCCATTGCGCGCGACTTCAATCAAAAGGTTTCGCACACGCTTGCGATGGTGCTTCCCGAGCTTACAAACCCCTATTACGCACAGGTTTATTCCGCCGCGCACGAAAGAGCCGCCACCGAGGGCTATGTGCTGATGCTCTTTCCAATGCCCAGCGGAAGCACCATTGACGAGGAGCTGCTTGAGCTGCTCATTGAAAGAAGAATTGACGGAGCGATACTGAACGGCGAATACATGACGCATAAAAATACGGACAGACAATTACAGCTGATAAAGCAGCTGAGGGACTTTATGCCGGTAGTTCTGCTTGGCTCAGCCCCGACCGACTACCCCTTCGGCTTTGTGGTAACGGATTTATACGGCTGTGCATATCAGGCGGTCGAGGCGCTTCACGCCCTAGGGCACAGAAAAATTGCCTTCCTCGGGGCGATAGAAACGGATGTTCCGAACAGCCGCGAGCGCGGCTACCGCGAGGCGCTTGGCAAGTGCGGAATACCGTACAGGGCGGATTACTGCGCCCGCTGCGAGCCTGACGTAAAGGGCGGTGAGGCGGCTATGCGTACAATGCTCTGTTCTCTTGCGCGCGCGGACTTGCCCACAGCGGTTATAGCGATAAACGACCCTGTTGCCTTAGGCGCAATGAAGGCGCTGGACAGCCACGGAATCAAGGTGCCGGATGAGATATCCGTCATCGGCTGCGATGACCAGTTCTATACGGCGTACACCAAGCCTGCGCTTTCAAGCCTTGACACCCAGCCGAGGAAGACAGGAAGATCAGCGATTGATATGCTGCTCAGCGGCAGCAATGAACAGAGCGTAATCGGCGCTAAGCTTATACTTCGGGCGTCCGTAAGCGCCGCAGGAGATTAGGAGGAGTAGGGATGAGCGGAAAAGGCGGTTTTACTCTGCCGGGCGAGGCAGGTCAGGAAAAGCTTACGCTTGAGCTTTGCGAAAAATGGGGAGCGGACTGCATAAGGGACAGCGACGGGACGCAGCTTTCGGATGAAATCCTGAAAAGCGGAATCCCGATATACTCAACAATCTGCCTCGTTCGCTCGGTAAACGAGTGGGCAAAGCGGAATCCGGACAAGCTCCAGCGCAATTTTCTTATAACAGAGCCTCAGCTTGCCGAGGGCAGCAGCATGGAGATTAAGCCGCTTGACGGCTTCTTTGACGGGCAGTTCACGATATGCGGCGCGGATGACCCTAAGGAATACTGGCAGGTTTTTGACAGAACCGAGGGGCGCGAGGTTGATAAGGACAGCTGGGAATACGATAAAAAAACCGGAACGGTAACCGTAAAGAATACGATTTTCGGGCATATGTACACAGTAAGCTTCCTTGCCGCAAGAATCTGGGAAGAAATATCCATGTACAACCATATAACCAACGATTGGGGCGACAGGGAGCATCTGATGGCGGTTGAGCCGAGATATCCCGAGGCTCAGGAGGCGCTTCTATCCTTCCTTGATAAGTGGCTGCGCGAGCATCCGGCGACAGGCGTCGTCCGCTTCACCTCACTTTTCTACAATTTCTGCTGGATATGGGGCAGCGAGGAAAGGCGGAGAACCATCTTCTCCGACTGGGGCAGCTATGACTTTACCGCAAATCCGCTATCTTTGAGGGAATTTGAGCGCGAATACAGGTACAAAATGACTGCCGAGGATTTTGTAAACGGCGGGCTTTATCATCCAACACACACTCCGCCGACGAAAAAGCAGCTTGACTGGATGGAATTCACGGGCAAATTCGTGCGCGAATTCGGCAAAAAGTGCGTTGATTTAGTGCATTCCTACGGCAAAAAGGCGTATGTTTTCTACGATGATTCATGGATAGGAATAGAGCCGTGGAGCGGGCATTTCGGCGAATTCGGCTTCGACGGGCTGATAAAATGCGTTTTCAACGCCTTTGAAGCAAGGCTCTGCGCGGGAGTCAGCGAGGTAAAGGTGCATGAGCTGCGTCTGCACCCCTACCTGTTTCCGACTGGGCTTACGGGCGAGCCTACCTTTGCGGAGGGCGGGCATCCCGAGAGGGACGCAAGGCGCTACTGGACGGCGGTGCGCCGCGCGCTTCTGCGCGTAAAGGTGGACAGGATAGGGCTTGGCGGATATTTGCATCTGACAGAGCCGTTCAAGGAATTTCAGGACGAGATTGAGCATATTGCTGACGAATTCCGTATGCTCAAGGCGCTCCACGAAGGCGGCGCTCCGTGGGAAACGGGAATCCGCATAGGCGTTCTGCACTTCTGGGGCAAAATGCGTACATGGAACTGCGCGGGGCATATGCACGAGCATCCGGAGCTGTACCTGAATCATCTTTACGAATCGCTGGCGGGAATGCCGTTTAGCTTAAGGGCAATATCGCTTGCCGAGGCAGAGGACGGAATACCCGAGGATATTGACATTCTGATTAACGCGGGGCGCGCGGGCGACGCATGGTCGGGCGGAAGCGCGTGGCAGAGCACTCGGCTGCAAGGCGCGGTTAACGCCTTTATAGCCCGTGGAGGAGCGCTGCTTGGCGTTGGCGAGCCATCGGCTGCGGAGGGTCTTCCGAACCGCTTCGCGCTTGCCACCGCTCTGGGAGTCGGAATTGAACGCGGGCAGGGAATCTGCCTCGAAAAGTACCGCTTCGATGTAATAAAGGAACATTTCATTACGCGAGGAATGCAGAGGCAGCCCGAGTTTGCAAACGCGGTAAACGGCGTCTACGCACTTTCGGGAAATACGGAGGTTCTCTGCGCCGACGGGCGCGATGTCACGCTCTCTGCAAACACCTTCGGCAGCGGCAGAGCGGTTTATATGAGCGGCTATACGCACAGCTCCGAAAGCGCCCGCCTGCTTTACCGCGCTATGCTCTGGCTTGCGAAAAAAGACGAGGAGCGCCCTCTTTACCTTCCCGATGACCCAGCCGCCGAGTGCGCGTACTTCCCCAAAGCAAAGCGCCTAGTTATTATCAACAATTCGGACAAGCGCATAGAAACGAAGATGCTCACGGAATCCGGAGAAATCAAAGCCGAAATCGCACAGGGCGGTATCTGCGTAAAGGAATGCTGACGAAAAAATTAGGCTTGTACTCAGGTTTACAGACACAAAACCCCGCGCAGCCGCAATGTGCCGCGCGGGGTTTTCTATTAACTAACTATTCCACTTATTCTTCCGCTGCCTCGGGCTTTTCACAAACCATCATGCTCTTTATGTCGTGCATTATGGAATCGAGCGTAAACGCCTGAGTGCTGAAATACTCGCTGTTCGGGTCGTTGACGGAAACCATTCCCGCCTTGGATATTCCGGTAAGCACTATGTAATGCCCGCCATCGGTAAAAAGCCCCGCGCCCATCCGCGCGATTATCGGCTTATTTGCCCTGAGAGCTTTCCGGATTCTCGATTTAGTCGCCGCCGTCCATTTGCCTGTAAAGCCGTAATGCTCGGCAAGCGCAATCATATCCTTATAGCTGAAGCCGTTGCCGCGAAAGTATTTACTATCAATTGCCCAAAGGAACAGCTCGCGAGGGGTATAATTATTATCTGTAAGATAGCGCCCGACCATTGCAACGCACACCGCTCCGCAGCCCGAGGACTCGATGGACTTTCCGTTTTTGCCCGAGCCGTAGAGTATTTCCGTTTCTCCTATCTGGTAGAGCTTGGGAATTGTCATTCCGCCGGACGCGGTATCCCAAATATATCGAAACGGCGCTTCCGCCTCCGAGGGCGTTTCCGGCGACGCAAACGCTTCTGCGGCAGAAAATGCGAGAATCAATACCGTAAGCAAAAGGATAAGCTTCTTCAATGTCGTCAACGCTCCTCTCGATATATTCAACGTAATAAAAGGCAATTTTCTTCAATAAGCAATACAAAAAGATGAAATTTATACTATTGCAGCACGGTCTGCCGCTCGTTCCACGCGAACTTTGACGGGTCGATTACGGGGATTATAATGGGTCGCTGGCAGCCGAGGACGGACGAGAGGTTCACAATCTGCGCCCGAAGCGTTGAAAGCAGAAAAAGCGTTCCGTTTCTTCGCAAAAGCTCGGTAAACGCGGCCTTGCTCTCCGCGCCGTCGCCGCCCTGCATTGTGCATACGGCGTGAGCGCCCACCTTCAATTCAAGCGGGCTGCTTTCTGTGGGCACCTCGTCCCTTCCCTTTGCGGTGTAGATAAGGTTGATTCTGCCCACATAAAGGGATTTTTCTGCGTTATACGCTATGTTCGCGCTGAGCTGAAACCCGTTCTCCACGGATTTGGGCCACTCGCGCGCGGCGAAGGAATACTCCGCGCTGTCGATGCGGAATTCCGCAATCTGAAAGGCTGTTTTTGCGTCCTCCATAATATGCCTCCGTTCACATTACCGCTTCGCAAAGGCGCTGAGCAAGGCGGGAATAGCGCTTTGTGATATGGTCGTTTTTCACCATTGCCGCAATTACGTCCTCCCGCCCGACAAGCACCACAAAGGATTTTGCGCGGGTCAGGGCGGTATAGAAAAGATTGCGGCAAAGCAGCATCGGCGGGCCGCCCGTCACGGGCAGGATAACAACCGGGAACTCGCTTCCCTGGCTCTTATGCACCGAAATGCAGTAGGCAATCTCAAGCGCCTCGCGGCTCTGATCCTCATATACAACCTCGCGGTCGTCGTCGAATTTTACCGTAACAATCCTGTCCTCGGCGTCGATATCCGTTATAAAGCCCATATCGCCGTTGAAAACGCCCAAGCCCTCCTCGCCCCCGCGCTTCCAAGCAAGCTGATAATCGTTCTTTGTCTGCATAACCTTATCACCGACGCGGAGGACGGTTTCGCCGCTTATCAGCTGCTTTTTGCCGAAGGTATAGGGATTCAGCGCCTCCTGCAAAAGGCTGTTCAGCGCCCACACCCCGCAGTCGCCCTTCTTTGCGGGCGCAAGCACCTGAATTGAGTGGATAGGGTCGGAGAGAGAAAGATATTTCGGGAGGCGCGTTCTGCACAGCTCAACTATCGTCTGCGCCGCCTGAGAGGCAACCGCAACGCGCTCAAAGAAGAAATCGCTGCGCGGGCGGTTCAGTTCCGGCATCTCGCCCGCGTTTATCTTATGAGCGTTGAGGACAATCATGCTGTTCTCATCCTGACGGAAGATTTCGGTAAGCCTTACCGACGGGACTGCGCCGGAATCAATAAGGTCGCGAAGCACGTTGCCCGCGCCGACGCTCGGAAGCTGGTCTGCGTCGCCGACAAGCACAAGGCGCGTTCCCGGCTCTATGGCGCGGAGCAGCGAGCGCATAAGGAAAATATCGACCATGCTGGTTTCGTCAACGATTACGCACACCGCATCAAGCGGGTTATCGGTTGTTTTTGTGAAAACGCCCTCCTCACCCGTATACTCAAGCAGGCGGTGAATGGTTTTCGCCTCGGCGCCCGTGCTTTCCGTCATTCGCTTTGCAGCTCTGCCCGTCGGCGCGCATAAAAGCACATCGCCGTCGCGGCTGAGCAGGGTCAACAGGCACTTAATCAGCGTAGTTTTTCCCGTTCCGGGTCCGCCCGTTATGATAGCGGCGCTGTTCTCAGCTCCGTGAAGCACCGCCGCGCGCTGAGTTGGCGAAAAGCATATGCCGGAGGCGGCTTCAAACGCCCTCACGTCGCGCTCGTCAAAGCCTCTTGTCGCAACGCGGGTATTCAGTATCTCGCGCATTCTGCGCGCAACCTCGGTTTCCGCGTTGTAGTACTGCGGAAGGTAGACAAGCATTCCCTCATCGGTGCGCTCGCCTATCATCGTTCTGTTTATCATCGCGTCCTGAAGGCAGGGAATCAGCATATCCGTATCCTGCTGCAAAAGCCGCGCCGCCTGCCGAAGGAGCTCGTCCATTGGCAGATAGGTGTGCCCCGACGAGTTCGCCGCCTCCTGCAGAGCATAGCTCAGCCCTGCCATGAGTCGGTAAGGGCTGTCCTGAGCAAGCCCCAGTGAAAAAGCAATCCTGTCCGCCGTTCTGAAGCCTATGCCCTCAATATCCGTAACAAGGCGGTAAGGGTTTTCGCGGACGAGGCGCTGAGTGTTGTCGCCGTATATCTTGCTTATCTTTACCGCCAGCGAGGACGGAACGCCATACGACTGGAGAAAAATCATCGCCTGCCGCGCGGAAAGCTGCTCATGATAGCTCTGCGCGATTACCGCGGCGCGCTTTGCGCCTATCTTCGGAATCTCGGCAAGCCTGTCGGGATACATAGAGAGTATGTCAAGCGTATCCATACCGAATTTTTTTACTATAAGTTTTGCGGTAGCGGGTCCCACGCCCTTGATAAGCCCCGAGGCTAGATAGCGCTCAACTCCAAGAAGAGTTGACGGCTTAAGCACCTCGCAGGAGGAAACCTTCATCTGCCTCCCGTACTGCGGATGCTCGATATATTCGCCCTCCATTATGACCTGCTCGCCAGAAAAAAGCGGAGGAAGCGAACCGACACAGGTAAGGCGCTCACGCCCCGCACGAACGCTAAGAACCGTATAGCCGTTTTCCTCATTGCGGAAAATGGTATCGTCAACAGTACATTCTACCTTGTCAGGCATTCTCGGCTTCTCCCGTCCCGCACCGCTAAAACGGCGCCGCTTCCTGATAAGTATACCACAACAGCGCGCGGATGGGAACAAAGCGCTTTGCCGCTCTGCGCATTTAACACATTAATTTGGGCAGAGAACACGCGCGTTTTCTTGCAATCCAAGTGAAAATGCAGTAAGATAAATCGACCGATTCAAGCAAATATGCCGCATTTCGCGGCTTTACGGAGGCGGCGGAATGGTTGCGGTTATAACGGGAGCATCCGGCGGAATAGGCGCTGCCTGCGCGCGCCTTTTAGCTGCGCGCGGCTGCAAGCTTTTGCTGCAATACAAAAGCGGAGAGTCCGCCGCAAAAGCGCTTAAATGCGAGCTTGAGGGCGCGGGAGCGGAAATAATCGCCGCTTACGCGGATATCGGCGATGAAGCCGATGTTAAGCGCCTTTTCAGCCTTGCGGAAAGCGAGCTTGGCAGCGCCGACATACTTATAAACTGCGCGGGAACTGCGCTTGAGCAGAAGGTAATTCAGGACGTCAGCGCGCAGGAATGGGATGAGCTGATGCGGGTCAATCTGCGCGGCGCTTTTTTATCCTCGCGCGAGGCGATAAAGGGAATGGTTTCGAGAAAGCGCGGCTCTATAGTTTCCGTTTCGTCCATATGGGGCGCTGTCGGCGGCTCGTGCGAGGCGGCATACGCCGCTTCAAAGGCAGGGCTTATCGGCTTTACCCGCTCGCTGGCAAGGGAGCTTGGACCCTCCGGAATACGCGTGAACGCGGTTGCGCCCGGATTTATTGACACAAAAATGAACGCTCAT
>CAZUTB010000043.1:0-9261 GCA_964622905.1 uncultured Oscillospiraceae bacterium
GAGCCTCTTAACCTCGGCTATCAGCCTTTCGGCAAGCAGCTTATCCGTGCCGCCGCAGAGTCCGAGGCGGCGGGCTATGCACGCATATCTTCCGGAAACCACCTGCGCATTATACTCTATTACAGACGGCAGAAGAATAGCGTTGCACATTCCGTGCGGAATTGAGAAAACCGCTCCGGTTTTATGAGCAAGCGAATGCGCGATACCAAGCAGCGCGGATGAAAATGCCATACCTGCCATACACTGCGCAATATGCAGCATTTCGCGCGCTTCCCGTTTCCCCCGATAGCTTTCCTGCAAATACTCAAAGATGATTACTATGCTTTCCAGCGCCATCGCGTCGGTAAAGGCGCTTCTTGCGGAGGCGACATAAGCCTCAATGGAATGAGTCAGCGCGTCAAGGCCTGTGTTTGCGCAAAGCTCAGGCGGCATGGAAACCGTTAAATCCGTATCCAGCACCGCTATATCGGGAGTCATTTCAAAATCAGCAAGAGGGTATTTGATATTGGTCTTTCTGTCCGTTATTACCGAAAATGCAGTTACCTCGCTTGCCGTTCCCGAGGTGGACGGAATTGCGGCAAATATAGCTTTCCCGCGCATAGGCGGAAGCGAAAACGGCTTCACTATATCCTCAAAGCTCAGCTCCGGATGTTCGTACATTACCCACATTGCCTTTGCCGCGTCAATAGCCGAGCCACCGCCTATCGCCGCTATCACGTCGGGTTTTTCCTTTTTCAGAAACTCCGCGCCTTTTTCTACGGTTTCCACGCTCGGGTCAGGCTCTATTCCCTCATAAAGCGAGGTTTCCATTCCGCTGCTCTGCAAAACCTTCTCCAGCTTGTCAAGCGCCCCTATCCTGCGCATTGACGCTCCGCCGGTAACGATAACCGCTTTCCTTCTCCCGCGAAGCACAGAAAGCTCGCTTATTGCTCCCGCGCCAAAGTAAACATCACGCGGATTTGTGTATCTTCCCATAAATACCCTCCTTTAAGGATAATAGCTTTATGGTAACCGAATTCTGCCTTAATTATCCCGCCGGTATCTTTGTGATTCTCACGTCAAGCAAAAAACGTTTTATATAAATACAAAAACAGCAATTTTTGTGTGTTCGCGGGGCTTTTCAAAGCAACAGAAATTGTGTATCATAACATTATCATGAATGCATGAACGAAGGAGCGAAGGAAATGAAGAAAATGCTTGCTGTTATTTGCGCCCTTACCCTTGCACTGTCCGCCCTTGTAATCCCCGCGCTTGCCGAAGGAGCGGAATTTGAAAGCGCCGCGGACGCGGTAAAGAATATGAGGACAGGCTGGAACCTCGGCAATACGCTTGACAGCCACGGAGCGTGGATTAAGCAGTCAGCCGCAGGAGCGCCCTCGAATTACGAAACCGCTTGGGGCAATCCCGTTACGACCAACGAGCTTATTGCAACGGTAAAGGAAGCGGGCTTCGGCGCTGTGCGCGTTCCCGTTACCTACGCTCAGCACCTTGACGCGGAGGGAAATATAGATTCCGCTTGGCTTGACCGTATTGAGGAAATCATTGGCTATGTACTGAACAACGATATGTACTGCTTAATCAACGTTCACCATGATACCGGTGCCGAGGGCTGGATGCATGCAACCAAAACCGGCTATGATGAAACCGCCGCTAAGTTCAAGAAGATATGGGAGCAGGTATCCGCTCGCTTTATCGGCTACGGCGATAAGCTCCTGTTTGAAGGCTACAACGAGATTTTGGATGAGAATAACGAATGGAATACGCCCAAGCAGGAAGCCTATGACGCGGCAAACAGCCTTAATCAGCTCTTTGTTGATACTGTTCGTGCAAGCGGCGGCAACAACGCCGTTCGCAACATCATTGTTACCACCTACGCCGGAGCGCATAACGCCGCCGTTCTCAAGGGCTTCGTCCTTCCTACGGACAGCGCTGAAAACCATATTATCGCCGAGGTTCACAGCTATGCGCCGTGGAAGTTCACCTCCACCACCGCCACTTGGACGGTAATGACCGATAAGTGGACAAATCAGCTTGCATCCGAAATCGCGCAGACCTACAAGAGCATAAGCGAGCGCTTCAGCGCGGACGGAGTTCCGGTTATCGTAGGCGAATACGGAAGCGAGGATAAGAACAACACGGAAGACCGCGCAAAGTGGGCAAAATGCGTTGTTGCTCAGGCGGCGAAATACGGAATTGTCTGCTTCTATTGGGATACAGGCTCTTTCGGCTTGCTTGACCGAAAGAACATGACATGGCTCTATCCCGAAATACTCAGCTCAATAATGGAAGCTGCAGAACAGCTTAAGTAAGCTCCGCTCCGCGTCGCTATCGGGTAAAGCCAGCAAAGTCTATAAATACTAAGCCGCCCTCCCGAAATATCGAGAGGGCGGCTTTATCTGTCAAAAACCCGATTGTTGCTCTGGGGATGTAAAGAAGGGGTACCCCTTTTTTTAAATCCGCAGGGGTGGCTCTGCCGCCCCGAGGAGCGACCGGAGGTCGCTTCCTTACATCATTTTCTGACCGTTCAACCGCAGGGTGAACAAGAAAATGATGCACTCGCGTGAAGTCAGCTTTAGCCGACTTCACGCGAAAAGCGTCAGCGCTCTGCGGCTTCCTTGAGAAGCTCTACAAACAGAGGATGCGGACTATCGGGACGCGAGAGGAATTCTGGATGATAGATAACTCCGATATACATCGGGTCGGAGGTAAGCTCGAAGGACTCGATATAGCCGTTCTCGGCATCCTTTCCGGAAAGAAGAACGCCATGCGCTTCAAGCGGCTTAACGACACTTTCGACAACCTCATAGCGATTGCCGTGGCGCTCGCGAATTTTTGTTTCGCCGTAAATATTCGCGATTTTGCTGTCCTTGAGAAGCTCGATATCGCTTCCGCCCATTCTGCTTTCCGGCTTTGCGTATGCGTCCTCACAGATGCGCTCCGCAGGAACCTCGCAGACAACCGGCGAGCAGGACGGCTCAACCTCGCTTGAATTTGCACCGGAAAGCTTAAGCAGGGAGCGCGTAAGCTCAACAAGCCCGAGCTGCATTCCGTAGCCAATCATAAGCGTGGGAACCTTATGCTCGCGGGCATACCTCAGCGCCATGATTATCTGCTCAGCGCCGCGCTTTCCGTAGCCGCCGGGCATTACCATTGCCTGAACGCCGCCAAGAATCTCATCTAGATTATCCTCGGTAAGGGATTCTGGGTTAATAAGCTTCAGGTCAACCTTTGCGTTCTGCGCAATTCCCGCATGGTTCAGCGATTCGATAACAGAAAGATAAGCGTCCCTGAGAGATACATACTTGCCTATCATTCCTACGCTTATACGGCTTTCGGGGTTCATTGCGCGGTAGGTAATTTCCTTCCAGCGCGAAAGGTCGGCGGGGCGTTTTTCAAGGGAAAGCTCGCTCAGCACATCGTCTGCAAGCCCTTCCTTTTCAAGGTTCATCGGCAATTCGTAAAGGCTTTCGCAGTCCATATTCGTTATAACATTCTGCGCCTTAACATTGCAGAAGAGCGCCATCTTGTTCTTTGCCTCGCGGGAAATAGGAACCTCGGTGCGGCAGACGATGATATTAGGCTGAATGCCTATGGAGCGCAGGGTCTTTACAGAATGCTGCGTCGGCTTTGTTTTCAGCTCGCCCGCCGCCGATATGAACGGAAGCAGGGTTACATGGATGAAGCAGCAGTTTTCCTCGCCGACATCCCACTTAAACTGGCGAATCGCCTCAAGGTACGGAGAAGCCTCCATATCGCCGACGGTTCCGCCGATTTCGGTTATAAGAATATCGGGATTTTCGGTATCGGCAATCCTGCGGATGCACTGCTTAATCTCGTTGGTGACGTGCGGGATAACCTGAATGGTAGCGCCCTTATACTCGCCGTGGCGCTCCTTCTCCATCATATGCCGATGAATCTTTCCCGTAGTTACCGACGAAAGCCCCGAAAGCCGCACATCGCCAAGGCGCTCATAATGCCCAAGGTCAAGGTCTGCCGCAACTCCGTCGTCCGTAATGAACGCCTCGCCATGCTGAAGCGGGCTTAAAAGCCCGGGATCAACATTATAGTAAGGATCCATCTTCTGCATCGCAACATTGTAGCCGCGCAGCTTAAGCAGCCTCGCAAGGCTTGCGGCGGTAGTGCCTTTGCCAAGCGACGAAACAACGCCGCCGGTTATGAAAACGTACTTTGTACTCATCTTGTCCCCTTACTTTGAAACGAGCGCAAGCGTATCACGGGCGATAGCAAGCTCCTCGTTGGTCGGTATAACAAGTATCTTTACCTTGCTGTCGTCGGTGGAAATAACCATCTCTCCGCGTCCCTTGTTCTTTTCCTTGTCGATTTTCGCGCCAAGATACTCAAAGCCTTCCATAATGCGAACGCGAAGGTCGTTATTGTTTTCTCCGATACCTGCGGTGAAGACAATAGCGTCAACTCCGCCCATCTCAGCCGCGTAAGCGCCGACAAACTTCTTGATAGTATGCACAAGGATGTTGCGCGCCATAATGCAGCGCTCGTCGCCTTCGTCAGCCATACGGTCGATATCGCGCATATCGCTGCTCTTTCCGGATATTCCGAGAAGACCGCTCTTTTTGTTGAGAATCGTCAGCATTTCGTCAACAGAGATGTTGTCGTTATTCATAATGAACTGGAGCGCGGCGGGATCAACGCTTCCGGAGCGGGTTCCCATAAGCACGCCTTCAAGGGGCGTAAGACCCATTGAGGTATCAAAGCACTTGCCGTCCTTTACGGCGCAGATGGAAGAACCGTTTCCGAGATGGCAGGTTATCATGCGATAGCCCTTTGACGCGTCAACTCCGAGGAACTCGGCGGCGCGCTTGCTAACATAGCGGTGCGAGGTGCCATGGAAGCCGTAGCGGCGAATCTTAAGGCGCTCATAATACTCCAGCGGGATTCCGTAGAGATAGGACTCCGCAGGCATGGTCTGATGGAATGCGGTATCAAATACGGCAACCATAGGCGTATTCGGCATAACCTTCTGGCAAGCCTCGATGCCCATGATATTAGCGGGGTTATGCAGAGGTCCCAAAGGAATGCAGGCGCGGATTGCGTCCATAACCTTATCGTCAATAATCATACTCTTGGTGAAATCCGCTCCGCCGTGCAGAACGCGGTGTCCGACAGCGCCAATCTCGTCCATGGACTTTACAGCGCCCTTCTCGGGGTCGGTTAGCGCCTTGAGCATATGCTCGATAGCCTCGATATGATTCTTCATCGGCGCGTCTATTTTATACTCAAGCTCGCCTACCTTCTGCTTGAGGTTGCTTCCTTCTATTCCGATGCGCTCTACCTGTCCCTTTGCGCGAACGCTCTCGTTCGTCATGTCAATCAGCTGATACTTGAGGGATGAGGAACCCGCGTTGATGATGAGAATGTTCATAATCCTTCGCTTCTCCTTTATCATTTTATGCAAAGCGCGTATAGCGCGGCGAAAACGGCGCGCAAAAACCGCTGTGCATATTAACACGCTGTACATTATAACGGAATTGATGTAAAATTAAAAGGTATTATTCAAAGGTTTTGCGGCTTTTTACGGTTTTTTGTAGTTATTAATCCAAGCGATATTAAAGGAGAAGACGATGCGCGTTGCCGGAATTGTCTGTGAATACAATCCATTCCATAACGGTCACCGGTATCTGATAGAGCAGGCAAGGAAGGAATTAGGAGCAGACTATATTCTCTGCGCGCTGTCTTCTTCCTTTCTTCAGCGCGGAGAGCCGGCGCTTTTTTCAAAGCACGCGCGCGCAGAAATGGCTGTATCCTGCGGAGCGGATATAGTATTCGAGATTCCGCAGTTATTTTCCGCAAGGGACGCGGAAGTCTATACCCGCGCCGGAGTTGCCGTGCTTAGCAGCACAAATGTAATAACCGATATGGTTTTCGGATGCGAGGTAAACAATATTCAATTGCTCAAAAGCGCCGCAAATATACTTGTAAATCCGGATGAGAACTTCATAAAAACGCTTAAGCTTTCTCTTTCGGACGGCAAAAGCCTCGCCTCGGCAAAGGGCGACGCGCTGCAATACTTCCTCGGCAAGGATGCGGAAGCGCTGAATAACCCGAACGCCTCTCTTGCGCTTTTGTATGTGTACGAGCTTGTGCGCACTCGTTCTTCAATAGTACCGCATACAATAAAGCGGCTTGGCGAGGCTTACGGAAGCGAAAACGGCGGAAGGCTTGCCTCTGCCCTCGGAATACGCAAGGCGATAATGGAGGGAGATTTATCGTCCGTCCGCGAGTCTATGCCGGAAGCGGCGTTTGAGATACTTATGCGCGAAACCGAAAAAGGCTTCGTTTTATCGGACATGGCGTACCGCGCCGCCTTAGCCTCGGCGCTCTCTGCTCAGACAAGGCAAGCCGCCGCTCTTTTGCTTGACGTGAGCGAGGGACTTGAAAACTATATCTACGACAAGCTGACAAGCATGGAGTGGAAGACTTCGCGGGAGCTAATCGAAATGCTGAAAACCAGAAGATATACCTTGGGCAGGCTGAGCAGATTTTTTTCCGGAACTATGCTCGGGCTTACTCGGGAGCTTGCCGGAAAAGCGCAGAGCGTTCCCTACCTTCGCCTGCTTGCAATGCGGAAAAGCGCCGCTCCGTTAATGCGCGCAATTCAAAGCTTTGCGTCCGTTCCAGTCATCACAAAGCCCGCGTCCTTTAAGCCCTCCGCCGAAGCCGAACGGCTTTCGCGCCTTATTGACGCGCGCGGGCAGGATATATGGTCCTCGGTAATCGAAAGCCCTCTGCCCATGGGCGAGGATTACAGAAGAAGTCCCGTTATTATCAAGTAATAAAACGCATATCCTCGCTAAAGGTCTTTTGGAGGCGAGGTATGAAGCGCATTGCCGCCGCAGTTATCTTTCTTGGGCTACTGATTCTTGTGTTCATAAATGCCGCCGAGCTTAAGGGCGCGGCGCTTCAAGCATCCAAGGATTTTGCTCTCTGCGTATTTCCCGCTCTTATGCCGTCACTGATATTAATGATGCTGTACATCGGCTTTGACATTTCGCCGCGCTCAAAGCGGATTACACCCGCTCTTTTTGCCGCTCTTCTCGGCTTGTTTACGGGCGCTCCGGGTTCGTCGCGGCTTTTGCTTTCCGCATATGAAAACAGCGATAAAAAAGCTAAGGCGTATTGCGGATTCTGCGCAACCCTAAGTCCAATGTTTATACTTGCATACATTTCACAGCTTGTCGGAAGCAGCAGAACAGGCCTGCTGATATTTTCTGTTCAGCTTCTAACTGCGATTTGCGGAGGTATTTTCACATCGCTTTCATATAAATGCGTAACTAATAAACCTTCATACCGATACACACGAAAGCCGCTTGAGGAGATACTGCTTTCCTGTACAAGAGCTATGCTGTGCGTGCTTTCGCTTATGATTCTGTTTTCCGTGCTGATAAAGCTTGCCGATATATACCTGCCGCTCGGCGGGCGCATGGGGGCTTATATTCATGCGTTTCTTGAAATTGCGGGAGGCGCTCCGAAGCTTGCTGCCTGTGGGCTGAGCAGGCGCGCGCTTGCCGGCGTTATGGGAGGCGCGGTTTCCTTTGGCGGCGTATGTGTGTTTATACAAGCCTCAGCGTTTCTAAGCCCGCTTGGAGTTTCACTTAAAAAAGCCGCATTTCTGCGGCTTTCTCAAGGCGTCGTCGGCGGCGCGCTATGCTATTTGCTGTATCCTTATATTTAGGGCTGCTGTTTCTTTTGCGGGACAGGCTTTTCAATATAGGACTGCATTTGACGTATCGCGCCCTGAAGATAGGCAATAACCCTGTCCTTTTCCTCGTTTATCGGCGCGTCGGGATTAAACCTGACGGGTGTGCCTATCGCAATTTCACGCTCTTTTTTGCTGGCGTAAATCGGTATGAACAGGCTGCACTTGCCCGTTTTGCTGTAATATGACTGCGCAAGCTGAACAAAGCCGGTATAGAAATTGCCTATCCCCTCGCGAACATATCCCCCTTCCTCAACAGGAGCATTTTCGGGAAAAATAAGTATATTATCGCGCGCCTGCATAGCCTGTATAGTCATACGGAACGTCTTCATAAGCTCTCTTGGATTAGCGCGGTACACGGGTATATTCTCAAGGCTCGAAAACGCCCATATCGACAGATGAGCAAGCAGCTTTGCAAAAGGTCTGCGCATGAATTTCGGGAAGTACCACCATTTGTCGGAATCGTTTGAATAAATGTATTCGGTAACACCGTCCAAATCGTCCATAAGGCTTGATATGGACCAGAATCTGAATTGAATAGGAAGATTAAGGCAGGTTGTCACGGGTCCGTAAAGCTCTCCGTGATTGCATACAAGGATTGCCCCGCCCTCTTCCTTAGCTTCCCTGAGGTTATCCGCCCCGATAAGCTTATGGCGGTAGAAAGGACGAAGCAGCCATATTATCAGCTGTATTCCCCAGCGGCGCTTGTTCTTATTGACGACTGCCTTTTCAAGCTGCGCGTCAAGCAGCGGGTCATTCTCCCCCTGCTCATTTAGGCGAAGCCATATTTTCAGCTTGGCAATATACCTGTTATAGAGCGGAAAGCGAAGCGCGGTCAGAACGGCAAAGACTATCAAAACCCCTGCCGGAATAGTCAGTATAGGGTTAATGGAGGTTGCAAGGAACTCTTGCAGCGTTGCTTTTTCAAGCGCTTTCGCCGAAAAAATCATCATTACATTCATTGCGACCATCGCAAGCGACTGCCCGAGAAGAATCGCGAAGGTATCGAAAAGCGAACGCACCCTCTCAAACTGGGCGCGCGAGGTTTTCCTTCCCGCAAATATTGACGCATAGTAAACATTATCGCGCATCTGATAAAGCGCGGTAACGCAAACCGTTGCGCTGCATACGCAGAGCGCGAAGGAGAAAAGAATCCAAGGCGACGCGGAATTCCCTCTGCGCATCTGAAAAGCAAACAGAACCATACTCCCCAACCATAAGAGAAGCCCGACAAGCAGAACGCTGACCGCGTCCGGCTCACGGCGTATTGCTTTGCCGAGAATGAATTGCGCCGTTTCTTTTCCGAGAAGTATGCAGATTGCGGCAAGAAGCAGATAAATTATCGACTCCTCGCCGGCAAAGCCCATGAAGGTGCACATCAGCAGAATTGCGAACTGGAGCGCCATAAGGACAATAAAGCTCAAAACGGAATACGCTCGGTAGGCATACATTCCGCTCAGGTTCTTCTGCGCGTCCATATCCTGCGGCGTATAGTCCTCAGAGCGTCCGCCCCATCTAGTATAGGA
>CAZUTB010000044.1:0-9249 GCA_964622905.1 uncultured Oscillospiraceae bacterium
TCAAAAGTCGTCTATCGCTAGGCGTCAAGCGCAGCCATGGCAGGAGCGTACTCGGGGGTACGTGACTGACCGGTTTACGCGCAGTTGACACCGCAGATGGAGTATTTTCAGCGGGAAGGATTATCTTTTGCCTTTGTCAAACGGGATGCCCTCCGCCTTCGGCGCCCTCGAGCTTTTTGAGGTGAAGGCGAGAACGATTATAGTGATGAGATACGGAAGCAGGCGATAGAAGTTGGTGTTGATGCCGATTTCCTTGAGCATATACAGCCCGTCGCCGTTGATATCAAGCGTTGAGTAGGAGGCGGCGATGCACTTGAACAGACCGAAGAGAAGCGCCGCGCCCGCGATATTGAGCGGCTTCCAGTTGCCGAAAATCATAACGGCAAGCGCGAGGAAGCCGAAGCCCGCAACGTCGCCGTTGGAGGTGCAGTTTGCGGTGGTCATTGCGTAAACAAAGCCGCCCATTCCCGCAAGCGCTCCGGAGATTGCAACGCCCGAATAGCGCATTTTTGTTACGTTGATTCCCAGCGAGTTGGATGCCTGAGGATTCTCGCCGCAGGAGCGGAGTCGAAGTCCAAAGCGCGTTTTATAAAGGATTACAGAGAGAATTATGTATATAATTATACATACATACGTCGCGATATATACCTTATTCAGGAAAGTTTCGCCGAAGAAGCCCATGTTTCCGGTTACTCCGAGCATTTTCTTCTTGAGCATGAACCAGCTTGCGCTGTCGCCGCTCACCATCTGGAGGGTGTTCTGATTGGCGATAATGCGGATGAAGAAAAGCACGAGCGCGGGAGCCATAAGGTTCAGCGCAGTTCCGCCGATGGTCTGGTCGGCTTTAAGGTTTATTGCGGCAAACGCCAGAAGCAGAGAGAAAAGCGAGCCGAGCAGCGCCGCAACCGCCATTGACATGAGCATGAAGCCCTGCAGGGTGACCCAATCGCCCGCGGCCTTTGCCGCGTCAAAGATACCCCACTGCTGAACCATTCTGACGAAGAAAACTCCGGCGAACGCGCCGAAAATCATAATGCCCTCAAGCGCAAGGTTTATGATGCCGCTGCGCTCCGCGAACACGCCCGCAAGGGCGACAATCATAAGCGGAACGGCGTAGATAAGCGTTTGACGAATCAGGAATGTCATTTGTTCTCAGCCTCCTTATCGGGCATAATTCCCGCGCCGCTTTCATCCTGCGCCTTAACCTCGGCGGGGACAGGCTCGGCGGGAACGCCCGCATCAAGCGCCGCCTTTGCCTTGCGCCGCTTGCCGTCAATCCACATACGGATAACGAGCGAGAACGCGGAAAGGTAAACGATAACGGCTATGATAACATCCGTTATGTACTCGTTGTACGCGGTAAGGTTTGTGAGCTGCAAGCCCGCAATATCCAGCATTGACATGAATATTCCGGAGAAAATTACACCGATGGGGCTGCTGGCGGCAAGGAGGGCAACGGGTATTCCGTTGAAGCCAACGCCCGGAAGCGACTGATAGGTCGTCCAGTAAAACTCGGTATTGCCGGAGAGGTAGTAGAGCGCGCCCGCAGTGCCCGCAAGCGCGCCCGCAAGCGACATCGCAAGGATGATATTCTTCTTATCCTTGATTCCCGCATAGCGCGCGGCGAAGCGGTTTGAGCCGCACGCCTTAAGCTCGTAGCCGAAGGTGGTTTTGTTAAGAATTACATAAATGATTATCGCTATAACTATGGCGACAAGGATTCCCGCATTGACCTGCGAGTTCGGGAAAAGCTTGTCAAGCCCAAGCTTCGGGGTAGCGACTCCGTTATAGGTGGTCTTGTAGATATAGCCCGTCTTTCCGCTCTCAACGACGTTCTTGAGATTGCCGACGTCAAAGAACCATGTGACAAGGTTAGCGGCAATCCAGTTTGTCATTATGCAGGCGAGAACCTCGTTTATGTTGAGATACGCCTTGAGGATTCCGGGGATTGAGCCCCACAGCGCTCCGGCAATCATTCCGCCGAAGAAGGCGAGAACCCATACCAGCCACGCGGGGACGACCGTGGTCGGGATAGTAAGCGCGATGTAAAGCGTAGCCGCCGTTCCCGCAAGATACTGCCCGGGCGCTCCGATATTGAAAAGCCCCGTTTTGAACGCCAGCGCAACCGAAAGGCCGGTGAGTATCACGGGCGTTGCGCGGAAGAGCATATTTCCGATGCTTGTGGAGTTGAAGCCGAAGGTGAGCGCACCCGCCGCGTCGCGACCCGTGGCGAAGATGCCCGCAACCGCAATCCTGATTCCGTCCCACGCGCTCTTTATTCCTATCGACGGATTAGCAATACCGACAATAAGGATTATAAGCGAGCCTGCCGCAAGACCGATAAGGATTGAGATGAGCGAAGCCATTACGGAACGCGTACCGTTTTTGCTAAAGAAGGATGAAATGCCCTTTTCTTTCATGAAGCTGCCTCCCCGCCCTGACGGCGCGCGCCTGCCATATAGAGGCCAAGCTCTTCTATCGTAACCTTTTTAGGGTCGAACTCGCCGACAATCTCGCCCTCGTACATAACGAGGATTCTGTCGGAGAGGTTCATAACCTCGTCAAGCTCAAGCGAAACGAGCAGAACCGCCTTGCCCTCATCCCGCTGCTTTACGAGCTGATTGTGAATATACTCGATAGCGCCAACGTCAAGCCCGCGCGTAGGCTGAACCGCGATGATGAAGGGAAGCCCTCTGTCAATCTCGCGGGCGACAATAGCCTTCTGCTGGTTTCCGCCCGACATACTGCGCACGGTGGTTTCCGCGCCCTGACCGGAGCGGATGTCATACTGCTTTATGAGCTTTTTCGCGTAATCCCGAATAGCGCCAAAGCGGATGAAGCCCCTGTTCGAGAACTGCTTTTCCTTAAAGCGCTGCAAAACAAGATTCTGCTCAAGCGTGAAATCAAGGATAAGCCCGAACTTATGCCTGTCCTCTGGAATATGGCTCATTCCCGCGGCGCTGCGCTCCCTTACGGAAACGCCCGAGATATTCTTTCCGCAGAGCGTTATTTTGCCCTTGGACGCCTTTTCAAGCCCCGTAAGCGCGCTTACAAGCTCCGTCTGACCATTGCCGTCAATTCCCGCAATGCAGACGATTTCGCCCTTGCGAGCGGTGAAGCTTACGCCCTTTACCGCCTCGCGCTTATACATATTCGAGTGAACGTGAAGGTCGCTGACCTGCAAAACCTCCTCGCCCGGGACGGCGGGAGTTTTATCCACAACGAGCTGAACGGGTCTTCCGACCATCATTCGGCTCAGCTCCTCCTTGGTGGTTTCGGAGGTATTGACCGTTCCGATATATCTGCCCTTGCGGAGAACGGTAACGCGGTCGGACGCCTCCATAATCTCGTTGAGCTTATGGGAAATAAAGAGAATGCTCTTGCCTTCCTTTGTAAGCCCGCGCATAATCTGCATCAGCTCCACAATCTCCTGCGGGGTGAGCATTGCGGTAGGCTCGTCGAAGATAAGCACCTCGTTATCGCGGTAAAGCATTTTAAGAATCTCAACGCGCTGCTGCATGCCTACCGTGATGTTTTCAACCTTCGCGTCAAGGTCAACATGAAGCCCGTACTTATCCTCCAGCTCAAGAACCTTCTTGCGCGCGGTTTTCTTGCTCAGGAAGCCGAAGCGGGTATCCTCCGCGCCCAGAATAATGTTGTCAAGCACGGTGAACACGTCAACGAGCTGAAAGTGCTGATGCACCATTCCTATATGCAAAGCGGTTGCGTCGTTCGGGTCCTTAATCCTGACCTCTTTGCCGTCCTTTTTGATAATTCCCTTTTCGGGCGCATACAGGCCGAAAAGCACGCTCATCAGCGTCGATTTGCCCGCGCCGTTTTCGCCAAGGAGGGCGTGAATTTCGCCCTTTCTCAGCTGCAGGGTTATATCATCGTTCGCTTTGATTCCGGGAAATTCTTTGGTGATGTGAAGCATCTCGATAACATAGCGCTCGTCCCTCTCCATGCTTACACCTCCTTTATTCATATGAAATAGACCAATAATGATATTATATAAACAGGCGGGGAAAATAGCAAGACGAAAACCAAAACAAACACGCAGCAAATAAAACGCCCGCCCGAAAGCGCAGGAGCGCGGAATCGGGCGGGATAAACATCAGCGGATATAATAGCTGCCGTCGATTATCAGCTGCGCGCCGCCGCCGAAAAGCAGCTCGCCGTTTTCAACGCTGAGGCACACCTTGTTGTACGGCTCCTCCGCGCCCTGCTCAACCGCCGTCGCGTCGCCGCTCCAGATTCCATTTTCCAGCATATATGCGCCGAAAGCGCTGTTTCCGGAGCCGGTTGCGGGGTCCTCAAGATAGCCGAACTTAGGCGCGAAAACGCGGGTATGCGCTATGCGCTTTTCGCTCCCTGTTTCCATGGAGAACGCAAGCACGATGTCAATTCCCCTGCCCTCGCAGAATTCCTTAAGCTCGATGATATCGGGGCGAATCCTCGTTTCATCCTCAAGCGTTCTTATCGGCACTATAAGGGTTCTCAGCCCCACGTCGATAAAGCCGATGGGGAAGCGCGGGTCAAGCGCGGACTCCGGAAGGGAAAGCGCGCGGGCAGCGCCCCTTGCGTCCGTCGGAACGGGCAGCAGCACGGGCTTCGGCGCTTTTACATAAACCGCTTTTTCGTCGCGGATTCTGTTGTAAACCGTCAATAGCCCCTTGCGGTTCGTTTCAATCTGCACCTCGGACTTATGGGAAAGCTCCTCATCATTCCGAAGCAGCGCGTACATTGTGGCAATCGTTCCGTGCCCGCAGAAGTCCACCTCGCACTCGGAGGAATAGTAGATGAGCTTCATATCCGCCTTGCTAGAGCGGGAAACGAACACCATTTCCGAAACGAAGCCCTTATGCTCCGCCGCAATCCCGAGCATCTGAGCGTCCGTAAGGGTATCCGCGCCAAGGCGCAGATACGCCGCGGGATTACCTGCCGAGCCATGCGCCGCAAAGGCGTTCAGTTTCTGGTAAGGGTAGGTAAGCATTCCGTTCACTCCTTGATTTCAATGGAGCCCTGAGCAATCATGCGCCCGTTCTTGCGCGAGAAAAGCATTAAGCTGTTCCCTCTGAAGGAGAAGCGCACCTTCTGCCCTATCTTGTACAGTATGCCGCCAAATACAACGCCGGTCAAGAGGAAATCGTCAACGCGCAGCTTTACGGTGGTTTCCATACCTGTGGGCATTGCGCTGAAAACCTCTGCCTCTATTGCGCCGTCCTCGCGTATGTCAAGGAACTCGGGGCGAACGCCAAGCACGAAATCACCGTTATCGGATTCGCGCTTATCGCCGAAGTCCTCGGTTTCGTCAACCTTGGCAATATGATAGCGGAAAACCGTATCCTTATTGCCCTTTTCGACGTTCTTCTTATCCTTGAGCGCTTCCTTCGCCTTTTCAGCCTTTTCCGCGTCCTTCTTATCCTCTAGTGCAAACCACGCGCTCAGCTCCATGCTCTCGGCGGGGGTGAACACCGCCTTATGCTTCCCGAATATCGCAAGAGGCAGCTCGTTTCCGCTCTGTGCTCCGTGCGCCTCGATAAAGTTGACGGCGGGGTTTCCGACAAAGTCGGCAACAAAAAGGTTTGACGGGCGGTTGTAAACGGTAAGCGGCTCGTCATACTGCTGCAAAACTCCGTTTTCGATAAGGCAGATGCGCGTTGCGAGCGTCATTGCCTCCATTTGGTCATGCGTAACATAGATGAAGGTCGAGCCTGTTTCAAGGTGCAGGCGCTGCAGCTCCGAGCGCATTTCAAGGCGCAGCTTCGCATCAAGGTTGGAAAGCGGTTCATCCATAAAGAGAACGCGCGGTCCGGGAGCGAGAGTTCTTGCTATTGCAACGCGCTGCTGCTGACCGCCGGAAAGCTCGCTTGGGTACCTGTCCATGAACATTCCTATCTTGACGATTCGGCTGACGCGCCTTACAGCAAGGTCAATCTCCTCCTTGTCAAGCTTCCTTACAGAGCGGACGGGCTTGCCCGAAACCAGCACGGTGAAATCCTCGGCAAGCGCTTCGCCAGCCGCCTTGTGCTTTTCCTTTATTGCCGCCAGCTTCTGCGAAAGCCCTTCCCTGAACGCCTTAACAGCGCCCTCGTCGGCATAATTTATCTTCAGCATCGCTTTGGCGCTCATTCCGCTTATCTCGTAGCGGTCAATAAGCCTCAGCTGCGCCTTCGCCGCGTCCGTTTTGCCGTTCTTATCGCGGCTTTCGGCGATAAGCTCCCTTATCTCCCGCGGCTTTTCCAAAGCGGAAAGCATTGCGCTTATTGCGCGCGCCTCGGTATCAATCTTGTCCATTTCCTCCTTGATATTGCCAAGCCCGAAGGAAATGTTCTGATAAACGGTCATATTGGGCCAGAGCGCATAGTTCTGGAAAAGGAAGCCCACCTTGCGCGCGTTTGCGGAAACGTTTATCCCAAGCGCCGAGTCAAAGACGGGCACTCCGTCTATCGTAATCCGTCCCTCTGTGGGGGTTTCAAGACCCGCTATCATTCTCAGGGTAGTGGTTTTTCCGCAGCCGGAAGGCCCAAGGAGGGTTACGAACGCGTTATCCTCAATAACAAGGTCAAGATGGTCAACCGCGTAAAAATGTCCCCAGCGCTTGGATACGTCTGTCAGCTCAATTCTTGCCATCTTCAGTTACCTCCGATTCCTTTATCAAGGCTTGCGCCGGTTAGCTTGTTCACAACCGCGTTGCAGATAAGGATTAATACGATAAGCATCAGGTTGATGCCGCTTGAGAACGCGTAAAGCCCCATCTCGTCAAAGTAATCCAGCATGGTTGTGATTATCTTTGTCTGCGAGCATGAACAGCGTCAGCTCGCGAATGCAGGTCATGAACGGCAGCAGATAGCCGCTTATGATAGCCGACTTCTGAATAGGAATAATTATCCTCAGCATTCGCTTATACCACGGAATATTCTGAATTATCGCCGCCTCCTCGATTTCGCCCGAAAGCTGCATCATCGAGTTCAGTGCGGAGCGGCTTGCGAACGGGATATACTTTACCGTACCTGCGAGTATGAGCAGCAGGAAGGTGTTATATATTCCCATTGATGAGCCGAAGATGAAGAACGCGAC
Source organism: uncultured Oscillospiraceae bacterium (assembly GCA_964622905.1). GTDB lineage: Bacteria > Bacillota > Clostridia > Christensenellales > Aristaeellaceae > STF2-37. The sequence continues at coordinate 7,081 of CAZUTB010000044.1, forward strand.
GCCTACGGCGAGCGAGGGCATCAGATAAGGGAGGAACGCCATTGAGTTGACGTATGCAGCCCATTTGCTCCTTCTGTTTTTGCTCACGCAGTAGCCGACAAGAAGGCCTATCGTGCCCGAAAGCAGGGCGCAGATAAGGGCTACGAAAACCGAGCCGCCGAACGCGTTCCAGATGGTGGAGTTGTAGAGTATTCCCGTCTGCCCGTACATTCCGTTTTCGGTTATGTTTTCGGCGGTTATCCACCACTTTGTGGTAAGCCCGTTCAGACCCGTTGAAAGGAAGCTGTAATCCCCCGGGTTCGGGAGGAAGGTTTCAAGGGCGAAGGTAAGGATAGGCACAATGCCGGTAGCCAGCGTGAGCAAAACGAACAGCACCGCTATTGCGTACTTGCCCACCTTTCCGAGGTTGACAACGCTTGCCTGCCCCGACTTGCCCGTAACGGTGGTAAAGCTCTTTCTTCCGCCCGTCGTCCGCTGATTGATGAGCAGAATCGCAATACCGAAGAGCATCATTATAACGGCTAGTATGCTCGCCTCGCCCGCTCTGTTTGCGGACATTCCGACATACTTTGTGCAGAGCGTTTCCAGCTTCATATAATGCGGAACGGGATAGGAGCCCATTGCGCTTGAAAACACGAGAAGGATTGTGCTGAGGATTGCGGGGCGAACCATAGGCAGAGTGATTCGCGCAAAGGTTTTGATGCGCGGGGTATTGAGAATGGTCGCCGCTTCCTCAAGGTTTGCGTCCATATTGCGGAAGATTCCGCCTATCAGAATGTACGCAAAGGGAGCGTAGTGCAGTGAAAGCACGACGGCGGCAGGGAAAAGCCCCTGGCACCACCACTCAGGCATCGTTATTCCGAGTATTCCGGCGAATATTCCGTCAGAAGTGCCCGTAATCAGCCGTGAATCGAACATATTCTTCCACACAACCGCGAGCGTCCACTGCGGCATTATATAGGGGAATATGAAGATTGAGCTGAGATATTTCTTGAATTTAAGGTTTGTGCGCGTAACAAGATACGCGAAAAGCCCGCCGTACAGAATAGAGCCGAAGCAAGCCCATACGGACAGGAGGACGGAGTTGAGAAGCGGCGTCCACAGGTTGGTTTTTGCAAGCCTTCCCGTGAACAAATCCGTCCAGTTATAGAAGGTGTAGCCCTCGGTAAGACCCGTTCTTGCCGAGTCAACCGAGCCGACATGAACCGTAACGGTGTCAAGGGCTATTGAAATCATCGGCGCGAAGGTTGTAACGGTGAGAATAATGCCCAGTATCAGCAGTATTGCGTTCTGCGGCTTCGAGAAATACGTTTTGAGCTTATTGAGCCTTATACGCGAGGCGCTCGGGCGTTCAGCGGTAATCTGCATCTCGGTCGCTCCTTCCGATGGATAGTAAGCGAAGGGGTTATTCCAAAGCTAAGCCTTGCAAATGAATGAAGCGCGGGGCTGACGCGAGCGCGCCAGCCCCGCAGATAGAGCCGCGAAGGTTTACTTATTGCCGATTATCATATCAATCCAGTCGCCCAAATCGAAGGATACCTCTGCGCAGTAAGCAGGGTCTTCGACAACGAGCTGTCCGCCCTCAGCGGAGGTCCACCACTCGTAGCCGCGGTCGTCCTTGGCGGGATAGGTATCTACGCCGTCAACAAAGCCGTCCATGCTGTGGTCGGTGTTGCATACGGGGTTGGCGCTGTAGCCGCCCATATCCTTGCCCCATGCGTGGAAGCCGGTCTCCGTCGTAGTCATGAAGGCGATGAAGGCGCAGGCAGTCCAGGGCAGCGGGGAGGTTTTGGTGACCATGAGGAAGTGCTTATAGGCATAGCCGCCGATTCCGGTGTAGCCATCCTGATAAGCGGCGATGGTAACGTTATTGACGGAAGCATCGGCGCTCTCCTCAACGGAGCGGAGCTTGGAGTAAACCAGAAGTCCGCTCTGCCCTGCGGCGGAGGTGGTAACAAGTGTGTTGCAGATAGGTCCGTCGTCGGTCTGCTCGTTGTACTGCTGGCACCAGAGCTTGATGTACGCAAGGCCGTACTTGGCGTTCTCGGCGGTGAGTCCGAGGTAATCGCAGTCGGGAGCTACTTCGTCAACAACCTTCTGGAAGTACGCCTTTTCGTCATCGGGCAGATAATCGAAAGCGTTCTTGAGATAGGTGGAATACTTATCGGA
>CAZUTB010000045.1:0-9188 GCA_964622905.1 uncultured Oscillospiraceae bacterium
CTTGCGTTCCTGCCGGAGCTTTTGCCGCAGCCCTATGTCGGGGTTATCGTCTGCGTTATTATCTACGCAATCGGCAGCGGGCTTATCGAGGTGCTTTGCAGCCCGATAGTCGAGGCTTGCCCCTTTGACAACAAAGCGTCTGTTATGAGCCTTCTCCATTCCTTTTACTGCTGGGGAAGCGTCGGAGTTGTGGTAATATCAACGCTTTTCTTCGCTGTGTTCGGAATTGAAAACTGGAAATGGATGGCTTGCCTGTGGGCGCTCATACCGCTTTATAACGTGTATAATTTCTCCGTCTGCCCCATTGAGCATCTGGTTGAGGACGGGAAGGGAATGTCGATAGGCGGGCTTGTGAAGAAGCCGATGTTCTGGCTCGCGGTCACGCTTATGGTTTGCTCCGGCGCGTCGGAGCTTTCAATGTCGCAATGGGCGTCTGCGTTCGCGGAGTCCGCGCTCGGGCTTACAAAAACGCTCGGTGACCTTCTCGGACCCTGCCTTTTCGCGGTTGCGATGGGCATTTCCAGAGTTTTTTACGGTAAGTACGGCGAGAAAATCGAGCTGCGGCGCTTTATGCTCGGCTCGGGAATTCTCTGCCTTGTCTGCTATCTGCTCGCCTCGCTCTCCGGCAGCCCTGTCGCAGGGCTTATCGGCTGCATAACCTGCGGCTTCTCCGTGGGAATAATGTGGCCCGGCACAATAAGCATCAGCTCAAGACAGTTCCCGACCGGCGGAACGGCGCTCTTTGCGCTTCTCGCAATGGCGGGCGACCTCGGCGGCGCGCTGGGGCCCGGGCTTGTCGGCGTTGTTACTCAGACGGCGGGCGATAACCTCCGCATGGGAATCCTCGCGGGCGGAGTATTCCCGATAATAATGATAATCGGGCTTGTGATAATGCTTGCAAAGGGCAGAAGCGCAAAAGAAGTAAAGTAACAATAATGGCGGCAGGCTTATTGTCTGTCGCTATTATTTTTTGAATAATTCGGGGCGGGGCTTGTCGTGGGAATGCTTACCCTTACAGGCGGAGCGTCTAGCCTGCCGCATCCATTTTCATTTATCTGTCCGCGTCCGCCCTCGTCCGGTCTCCCGCGCCCGTCATTCGGCTTTTCTCCGTCCCTTCCCCTCCTGCGCGAGGCGTGCAGAAGGCAGAACTGAACTATATTCGTCAGCGCGCCGAGGGCTATCATTATAAGCGGAATCAGCTTGAGGAACTGCCAAAGGTTAAGCTGCAATGGGTCTGTCATTCCGCTTGCGTATACGCCCAGCGCCAGCGCTGCGGGAAGCAGCGCGAAGGAGGCGGCGGGGCGGTTGCGCAGGGAGAGGCAGAACACGCCGAGAAGGAAGCAGCAGGCGAGGAAAAGCAGGGTTTCCAGAATATCGTATACGCCCTTATCGACATAGGCGAGCGCGCGCGAAAGCGGAATCTGCTCGCCTATCACTATATTGTAAAGCGTTTTCGCAAACGGGATTATTGTTTCCATTCTTACGCCAAGCTCGTAGCCCGACCACGCCAGAAGCAGCACCGAGCCGCCCATGAAGAAGCTGCGCCCCTTTGCACGAAACGAAAGGCGCTCCTCCCTGCGCTTTTTTGAAAGCTCGCGTTTATCTTTATCAGCCATAAATCCTCCGATTACATCATATGTGAAGCGCCGCTGTGCGTTTCGCCATAAGCTTCTGTGCCGCAATAAAAACATATCGGCAGATTGATTATAGATTTACGCCGCGCGCGTGTCAAATCCGCCCGAATAATGTCGGAAGGATATGTCAAAATTTAAAGCCCGCTTCCCAAACGGCGAAGAAAGTATTATAATAAACTCAAGTTACATTTGCTATGATACTTATATAACGGCAAGCGCGGGAAACCGCTGTCTGCTAAGGCAGGATTTCCGCAAGTGAGTGTAATAATCATTTCACACATATTGTCGGCGCAGCCGCGCAGCTTTGCGCGCTCTGCGCAGGGCACGGCGATTTCGCCGCCACGAAAGGAATATATGCTGCCCAAAAAAGCGGGCGACGCACAGGAGAATAACAGAAGATTCGGCGCAAAAACCATAAAAAGGCTTTTAGTGCCTATTTTGTCGTTCGTGCTTGTATTGGCGGCAATCATCCTGCCCGGCTATTTCAACGTAAGGAATGCCCGCGAAGCGGCTCAGGAATCGCTTATGGCTTCCGCGCATGAGCAGTCCGCGCTGCTTGCCGCCACATGGCAGGGGCAGGTTAATACGCTTAACGCGGTTGCTATTGAGCTTGCCGAATATGACAAGATAGACGAAAACGCCGCCTGTCAAAGGCTTAAGCGGCTTTTGCGGGAGAGCGACTACGACGGGCTTATGTACGCTCTTGCGGACGGAAACGCCATTTCTGCCGACGGAAGCAGCATGGATATTTCGCGTATGGAGTTCTTCCTGCGCGCAATGGAGGGCGGCTGGGCGGTTGAAAAATGCTATTTTAAGGAGCGCGGGGACACCCTTATTGCGCTCTCTGTTCCTATAACTAAAAGCGGCAAAGCCATCGGCGCGGTGGTCGGGCTGTATTCCGAGCAGGTGCTTGCGCGCCTCTTGATTCCCGCGGGCTTCGGCGGCGAAGCGTATTCGTTTGTTTGCAGGGAGGACGGCTCTGTGTCCGTCGGCACGGAGGATACGGACTTTTCGGAGAACAATATAAGGGAGCTGCTTGAAAAAAATTCCGGAGATGCGTCCCTCCTTAAAAGGATTGACAGCGATATCGCGGACGGCAGAAGCGGAGCGTTCACAATATGGATTTCCGGCGTAAAGCTTTACGCCACCTATGTTCCGCTTGAAAATCGCGCCGCCGGCGGTATGCGGATTCTGCTGTTCAGCTTTGTTCACGCCTCGCCGATTGACGAGCCTGCAATTCGCCAGTCGCATTACAACGCGCTCCTTGTTGTTTTTGTCCTGCTTGCCGCCGCCGCTATATTCGCTTGGGTTATGCGCACGGAAAAGAGCGGCTCTAAGCGGCTTCGCGAGGAGCGCGACAGGCTCAGCGCAATAGAAAAGCAGAACAGAATATCCGCCGAAAAGAGCGGGCTTATAATGGCGCGTTACGATTTGAAGACGAAAACGGTTTACGGCGAGTCGGCGCTTACCTCCGCCCTGGGCTACGGCAGCGAAACGAAGGACGCGCCTGAAAAATTCATTGAGGACGGAATGGTTGCAGAGGAGAGCATAAGCGAGCTGAGAGGCTTCTTTGTGAAGCTTTCCGAGGGCGCCGCATCCTCCGCTGTCGTTTCGCTTAAATGCCCAACCGGCTTCCGCTGGTATTCCATGGAGGCGAGCCTTGCCGAGGACAGCGAGGGCAAGCCGTATCAGGCGATACTGGTTTTGCAGGACGTTACAACCGAGCGCGAAAAGGAAGCGCTTTACCGCAACTGGCTCAGAACCATACAGGATAAGGATCCGCGCAGCTTCACGCTTTTCCGCTGCAATCTGAGCAAGGGCGCGTCCTTTGACGTTTCGGAGGGCAGCCTTCTCACCATCTGCTTTTCGCCCGATAAGCATACCTTCAACGAGCGGACTGACGAGTACGCGGGCAGGTTCGTGCATATCGACGACTATGAAAAATATAAGGGCTTGCTCAACTCCGAAAACCTGCTTGCGGCGTACTATCGCGGCAAGACGAAGCAGAGCCTTGATTACCGCGAGATGACGGGCGAGGACAGCTGGCGCTGGCTGCACGTGAGCATAGAAACGCTCAAGTATTCCGGCTCCGATGACATCGAAGTCATTATAATGTACGAGGATATTGACAGCGAGAAGCGCGCGGAGCTTGCGGCGAAGGCGCGCGCGGATATTGACCCGATGACGGGAGTTCTAAACAGAACCGCCTTTATTGAAACCATCAATGAGGAGCTTCCGCGCGCGGGCGATACGCCCTACGCGGTAATACTCATAGACCTTGACGGCTTCAGGAATATCAACGATTCCTTTGGCCACGCCGTAGGCGATCAGGCGCTTTACGAGGTTGGGCATGCGCTCAGAACGGTTGTTTCGCGCGGGGATATCCTTGGACGGATAGGCGGCGACGAGTTTATGATTTTCGCGCGCGGAGTCGAAACCGAGTCCGTTGCGGAAAAGCGCGTAATTCAGGTTCAGGCGCTCCTGCGCAAGGCGTACAGCCTTGACGTGCATCTTTCCGCAAGCGTCGGAATAGCCTTCTTTCCCGCGGATGGAAGGGATTTCAAGGAGCTTTACCGCCGCGCCGACGTTGCGCTTTATACCGCCAAGCAGAGCGGTAAGGACGCGTTCTCCTTTTATATCAGCGACAGCTCCGCCAAAGCGCAAAGCCCCGTTTCCTCCGCGAGAACGCAGGAAAAGCGGCGTATGCTGATATTTGATGATGATGAAAGCGCCGTTGCGGAAATAAAGCTGCTTTTTGAAAATGAATATAGGATTGATGTTTGCAGCGATGAGGAGGCGTTTATTTTCCGCCTGCACCGCTACGGAATGGCGCTTTCGCTGATAATTATAAGCCTTGATGTGAGGGACGAGGACGGCTTCGGGCTGCTTTCGCGCCTGCGTTCCTCAGAGCCGATAGGCTCTGTGCCGATTATTGTTACAAGCGCGGAGCGCGGGCAGTGCGTTGCGGCGCTTCGCTGCGGAGCGCGGGACTATATTCCGAAGCCCGTCAACCGCGATGTGCTTAGGGCGCGGGTAGAGTCCGCCGCCGCAAGAACCGACAATGAGCGCCTGCGCGCTCAGAACGCTTACCTGCAAACGCAGAGCGGCGAGCGCTCAAAATACAGAACCGTATTTGAAAGCACGGGAACGCTGGTTGTTGAGTACGACTGGCTCACGGGCGTATTCACCTATGACCCCGATATGCCGCGAATTATACTCGGCAGGTATGACGAGCGCTCGCTCTGGCATATTTTCCTTTCCGATATGGTTGCGGACGCAATGGACGTAAAGGCGATGCAGGAAATGGTTCGCAGCCTTGCAATGGACAGAAACGCGCAGAACGCGAAAAAGGACGTTCGCCTGAAGGCTCCGGACGGCTCGCGCCGCTGGTTTGCCGTAAATATTTTCAAGCGCACAAACGAGCTTAACCTGACAAACAAGATAATTCTGACCTTCTCGGATATCAACGATAAGGTGCTTACGGAGGAAAGGCTTCGCTATCAGGCGGAGCATGACGCGCTCACGGGGCTTTACAACAGGAGCGCTTTCCTGAGCGCCGCGGACGCGGTTGTAAAGGCGAGCACCTCCGACAGCTATATTCTGATGTGCGCGGATATTGACAATTTCCGCTTTATCAACGAGCGCTTCGGGCGCGACGAGGGCGACAGGCTTCTCAAATTCGCCGCCGAAAAGCTGCTTGTGTATTCGGAAAGCATGGAGGGCTTCCCGGGGCGGCTGAGCAACGATGTTTTTGCGGTGCTGCTTAAAAACACCGTGTATGTAATAGCCAAGGCGAACGAGATTATGCAGGGCTTCTTTGCCGATTATCCCCTTAAGGCGAAGCTTAGCTGCCGCGCGGGCGCTTACATAATAAGCGATACCGACATAACCGTTGACACAATGCTCGACAGGGCGGCGGTTGCCAAGGAATCCATACGCGGCAAGTACGGCAAGCGCCTTGCGCTCTACGATGAGAGCATGAACCGACAGGCGCTCTTAGAAAAGGATATTGCCGACCATATGGAGGCAGCGCTTGCCGATAACCAGTTCCAAATCTACTTCCAGCCGCAGTTCAACCATCTTACGGGCGCGCTTGCGGGCGCCGAGGCGCTGGTGAGATGGGTTGACCCGAGGCGCGGAGTAATATCGCCTATGGAGTTTATTCCCGTATTTGAAAAGAACGGCTTTATCGTAAAGCTTGACGAATATGTATGGGAAAAAACGGCGGAGCATATGAGCGGCTGGCTTTTAAGCGGCGGGGCGAAGATTGCCGTATCCGTCAACGTTTCGCGCGAGGATACCAAAGACCCCGAGCTTTGCTCGCGCCTTACCCGAATCATAAAGAAGTACGGAATACCTATTCAGCTTTTCCGCCTTGAGATTACGGAGAGTATGTTTGCGGACGACGCAGAGCGGCTTTCGCGCGTTGTGGACGACCTGCACAGGGCGGGCTTCCTTATTGAAATGGACGACTTCGGCAGCGGCTATTCCTCCTTAAACATACTGAAGGACATTCCGGTAGATATATTGAAGCTCGATATGCGCTTCTTTGCCGGCAATGATAATCTCGGGCGCGGCGGAATGATTGTGGGCGCGGTGCTACGCATGTCGCGCTGGCTCGGAATCCCCGTGATAGCCGAGGGCGTTGAGCATAAGCATCAGGCGGATTTCCTTCTGAGCATCGGCTGTCCCACAATTCAGGGCTTCCTTTACGAAAAGCCTATGCCCGTAAAGGAGTTCACCGACCGCTTTATATTCGTCAAAAACGCGGAGGACGTGAGCGACGCGCGCGTTTCAACCCTGCTGAATAAGCAGGGCTTCTGGGACTCAAGCTCGTTTGATTCCAGCCTGTTCAGCCACTTTATCGGGCCTGCGGTTGTGTTTGAGGCGCGCGGGGGCGAGTATGAGTTTATAAGAATGAACACGCGCTTTATGGAGCTTATAGGAACCTGCGATGACGGCGAGCTGTCCGTATGCGATATAATGAACTTCCTTCCCGAGGATAAGGAAAAGGTCGGAAGCGAGATTCAGGGGCTGATAGGCACGGGCGAGGACGCGCATTTTTCCGCGCGCTCGCAGCTTGGGAACGGCAGCGTGAAGAAGCTTGACATCGTTATTAGGCTTATAGCAAAGAGCGAGGACAGAGCGCTGATATTTGCTCTGGTCAACGAATAGAAGGGGAAATGAGAAATGAGGATTACCAGTCCCGCGTTTTCGGAGGGAAGCGCAATACCGAAAAGGCATACGGGCTTCGGCGAGGATTTATCGCCTGAAATCAGGATAGACGGGCTGCCCGAAAGCGCCGCTTCCGTTGCGGTTTTGCTGGAGGATTTGGACGTTCCCTTTGCCGGAAGCCTTCCGCACTGGATTATATGGAATATTCTGCCCACAGCTGTAATACCTGAGGGAATTCCCTGCGGCGAAACGCTCACCGCCGAGGCGGGCGACTGCCTTGCGGGAGCGGTGCAGGGCGCGGCTTGGGGAAAGCATCTCTATCGCGGACCAAAGCAGCCGTTTTTCATCAAAAAGGCGCACCGCTATCGCTTTACCGTTTACGCGCTTGATAAGAGGCTTTCTCTTCCCGCCTCGGAAGGGAAGAACGGCTTTCTCAGCGCCGCGGAGGGAAGCATTATTGATAAAGCTGAGCTTACGGGAGTGTACAAGCCGTGACGGAAAGGAAAAATATTAAGCCGATAAGAGATACAATAATCGCAGCTCCCTGCCTGTATTTTTCCCGTTTTTTTGATATTTTTCAGCAAAAATATTGCGGTATTGCGGCTGTTCGGTTATAATTATTCCGTGAAAAAGCTGAAAATACCGGTTCTGTTTGACTCTCCGGCGCAGCCCGCTTTTTATTGCGCTATTCTTTTCGGGCTGAGTGTTTTCGCTGAGTCTTTCAATACGGGCTTTTCGGCAGACTGTCTCATTATATGCTTTTGAAACGCGAGAGGAGTTTCCCCCGATGACACATGAACAGCGCAGGGCGCTTGTTCGGCTTGACACCGATATATTGGGCGTTGACAAGCGCTTCGGCGGCGATGAATCGCTGTATGAGGTTTGCCTTTGCTCGTTTCTGCGTGACCCCACAATGAGCGAGCTTACAAGAGCGCTTTCTCTGAGGCAATGGGATGAGGCGTTCACGGCGGCGCACGCCCTCAAGGGGCTTGCGGGCAATATGGGCTTTGTTCCGCTGATGCACTCGGCAGGTCAGCTTGTAATCCTTATACGCGGCGGAAGAACGCTTGAGATTGACGATTCTCTCCACCGCGTCCGCACGGATTACGCTGAAATTACCGATGTTATTGCAAGATACTTTGCTGACAAACAGCTTAAGGAGTGTATAAAATGAGAACCGACGGCACAAAACGGGAGTACAATTACATCGTAGGAATCGGGGCGTCGGCGGGCGGGCTTGAAGCGCTCCAAAAGCTTTTGAGCGCCCTTCCGTCAAACACAGGCTTCCCCTACATCATCGTTCAGCATCTTTCGCCCGATTACAAGAGCCTGCTTGGTGAAATCCTGGGCAAGTATACGGATATGCCCGTGATTCAAGCCGAGGAGGATATGGAGGTCGAGGCGAGTAAGGTATATATCATTCAGCCCGGCAAGAATATGCGGATTGAGGGCGGCAGGCTCAAGCTTGTTGACCAGATACCGAAGGAGCTTAACCTTCCGATAGACATATTCTTCCGCTCCCTTGCCGAGGAAGCGGGAGCCGGAGCAATCGCTATTGTGCTTTCGGGAACAGGCTCGGACGGTACAAACGGAATTAAGGCTGTCAAGGAAAACGAGGGAATGGTTCTGGTTCAGGACCTTGAAACCTCGAAGTTTGACGGTATGCCCCGCTCCGCAATGCGCACGGGGCTTGTTGACGCGCAGATTTCGCCGGAGGAGATTGCTCTGGAGCTTGAGCATATTTCCGGCTCGCCCATCTCCGTAGAGCGCGTTAAAACAACTCAGGAAATTGACGCGGAGCTGATGAAAAAGGTCTATATGGTGCTTAAAAAGGTCAGCAACGTCAACTTTACGCATTACAAGCAAACAACGATTCTGCGCAGAATGGAGCGCAGAATGATGATAACGCATAAGGAAAAGCTCTCCGATTATGTTGACTTTCTGCTTGAGTCGCCCGAGGAGGTAAGGGTGCTTTCCAAGGAGGTGCTGATAGGCGTTACCAGCTTCTTCCGTGACCCCGACTTTTTCCAGATACTCAAGGATAAGGCGATAACCGATATAGTCGCGCGCTCTCAGCCGGACGAGCCGATAAGGGTGTGGGTAGCGGGCTGCTCAACGGGCGAGGAGGCTTACTCCATAGCCATACTGTTCAGCGAGGTTATGGACAGCATGAAGCTCAGGCGCAACATAAAGATTTTCGCAACCGACCTTGACACCGAGGCGATAACCTCCGCGGGCAAGGGGCTTTACGGCGATAATATTGTTGACGCGGTTTCGCCCGCGCGCCTGAGCAAATACTTCACCCGCAAGAACAGCTCTTACCTTGTGAACCGCGACATACGCAAGATGATTGTTTTCTCCCCGCATAATGTGTTTCAG
>CAZUTB010000046.1:0-5601 GCA_964622905.1 uncultured Oscillospiraceae bacterium
TGCTCTTTGCGCGGCAATGCTCGCAATAGTGCTGTGGGCAACTGTAGCCTGGTACTTCGGAATCCCAACAAGCGAGAGCCACGCGCTGATTGCGGGGCTTACGGGCGCGGCGGTTGCCCTGCAAAACGGCTTTGGCGGCGTCAATTTCGCGGAATGGATGAAGGTTATATGGGGCTTGCTGCTCTCCACCGGCTTGGGCTTTGCGCTCGGCTTTCTATGCACGCGCCTTACGGAATGGCTGTGCAGGAACGCGGACAGGCGCAGGGCTAATCGCTTCTTCGGCTTTGCTCAGGTTGGAGGCGGCGCGGCGATGGCATTCATGCACGGCGCGCAGGACGGGCAGAAGTTCATGGCAATCTTTCTGCTTGGAATATCCTTGGCGGGCGGGCAGGCGAGCGCGAGCGTTTTCACTATTCCGCTCTGGCTCATGGCTGTATGCTCCGCCGTGATGGCGCTCGGCACCTCCATAGGCGGCTATCGAATCATCAAGTCCGTAGGAATGGATATGGTTAAGCTAAAGCCGCATCAGGGCTTTTCAGCAGATAGCGCCGCTACGCTCTGCCTGCTTCTCTCCTCGCTTACCGGCGTTCCGGTAAGCACTACGCATACAAAAACCACCGCAATAATGGGCGTAGGCGCGTCGTCAAGCCTTCGCCGCGTTAAATGGTCAACCGTGCGCGAGCTGGTTCTCACATGGGTTCTCACTTTCCCGGGGTGCGGAATCATCGGCTTTTGCACCGCTAAGTTAGCGCTGCATTTCTTGGCATAGGAGGAATAGGATGAAAACAGACTACTTTACGATTATGGAGCTGCAGGCGGAGCATAGCCTTCGCGCGGCAGAGCTTCTGGAAAGAATCCTTGCCGATTACAAGCGGGAAACAATTCCTCAGCGCCGCGAGGAAATGCATCTCATAGAACACGCGGGAGACGAGGTGCGTCATTCCGCGCTGCGCTGCCTTGCCAAAGAGTTCATTACGCCCATTGAGCGCGATGATTTATTGCAGCTTGTGCAGATTCTTGATGACGTAACGGACGCAATAGACGATGTTGTGATTAACCTGTATATGTACAGCGTTCCCGCTATGCCTAAACAGGCGAAGGAAATGGCTGCGCTTATGCTGGGCTGCGTGCGCGCTCTTTGCGAGGCGGTTTCCGAGTTTCGGCGCTTCAAGCGCTCCGAGCGTCTGCCGAGGCTGCTGGTTAACGTGAACACAATGGAGGGCAAGGCGGACGAGGCGTATATAGAGGCGACGCGCGCGCTGTTCATAAGCGAGAAGGAGCCGCTTCGCGCAATGGGCGTCAAGGCGGTTTATGACGGGCTTGAATCCTGCTGCGATTTGTGCGAGCACGCAGCGGATGTTATGGAAAACGTTGTAATGAATAACACATGAGAAATAACCGGATATCCTAAAGCTATACATGAATGCAAGACGAATATAACGCATCGCCGTGCCGCTTTGCCAATAACATGACAGCTGCTTTGAGAAAGCATGAAGGGGTATCCCGCTGCAATTCCAATAATCCCATCGCACCAATTTTCAGGAGGAAGTATGAAGGAGCGCTCTCCTTCATTGCAATCCGCTTTGGGCAGCTCTGCCGCCCCGAGGAGCGACCGGAGGTCGTTTCCTTGCAGCATTTTCCGACCGTGAGGCATAGCCGAACAGGAAAACGCTGAAAAGCGGAGCAAGCAAGCGAAGCGTTAAAATAATGAAAGGGGTCTTTACCATGGTTTGGGCTATCGTTTCCATCGTTGTCTCCATCGCCGCGCTCTGTGTGGCTGTGTACTTCTACCGCTGGGTCAATGCGCTTCCGAGCGCAAGCCCGAAGCTTGAGCATATCGGAAAGCTCATACGCGAGGGCGCGTTCACGTTCATGAAGCGCGAGTACAAAACGCTCTGCATTTTCTGCGGCGCGGTGAGCCTGCTCATCCTGCTGCTGTTCCCGAACCCCATCTGGTCCGGCAAGGGGATAGGCGCTAACCTTACCATGCTTTTCGCTTACCTGTTCGGCTCTGTGCTGTCGGGCGCGGCAGGAGTTGTGGGAATAAGCATTGCTACAATAGCCAATGTCAAGTCGGCATCCGCTGCGCAGAAGGGCATTGCGCCCTCCTTCATGGCAGGCTTCCGCGGCGGCGCTGTAATGGGTATGGCGGTTGTTGCAAGCTCGCTGCTTGGCGCGGCTCTGCTTTACCTGATTACGGGAAGCGCGGAAACCATTATGGGCTTTAGCTTTGGCGCAAGCTCGCTCGCGCTTTTTGCCAAGGCGGGCGGCGGAATATTCACAAAAACCGCGGATATCGCTGCGGACCTGGCAGGCAAGGTTGAGCTGGGCATTCCGGAGGACGACCCCCGCAACCCTGCCGTAATTGCGGATAACGTGGGCGATAATGTTGGCGATGTAGCGGGAATGGGCGCGGATTTGTTTGACTCGAATGTTGCCGCAATCGCCGCCGCCATAGTGCTTGCGCTTCCGCTCGGAATGGTCGAGTTAATCTTCTGCCTGGGCGCTTTGGGCTTGCTTTCGTCCATTGCGGGCGTGCTGCTTGCGCGTATCGGCGCAAATGGCGACCCCGGAAAGGCACTGAATCGCGGCACCTATGTCACCTGCGGAATCTTCGCGGTGCTGACTCTCGGCGCTTGCTTGATAAGCGGCTTCAGCCTGCGGCTCTGGGGCGCGGCTGTGCTTGGAATGGCGGCGGGCGTTATTATCGGGCTTACCAGCGAATTCTTTACCGGCGATGATAAGAAGCCTGTTGAGCGCGTAGCCCGCGCCTGCCAGTCCGGTCCTGCGTTCACAATCCTTTCGGGCTTCTCCTACGGGCTTTGGAGCACGCTCCCGTCAATGGCGGGAATAGGGCTTTCGGCGCTGCTTGCTTACCGCCTCTGCTCGCCCCTTGGCGACGGCTTTGCAATGCTTGGAATAGCGGTTGCGGCGCTTGGCATGCTTGCGATAGTCGGTATGATAATAAGCAACGACGCGTACGGACCTATTGTTGACAACGCGCGCGGGCTTGCCGAAATGGGCGAGCTTGGCGATACTGTGCTTGATGTTACCGATAAGCTGGACTCAGCCGGAAATACCTCCAAGGCAATCACAAAGGGCTTTGCCATTGGCGCGGCAGGGCTTACCGTTATCGCTCTGTTGGGCGCTTTCCTTGAAACGGTTGGGCAGCTCGGCGTCAAGGTAACGCTGGATTTGATGAATCCTATCGTGCTTTTCGGAATGCTCGTCGGAGCGGCTGTGCCCGCAATTTTCTCGGCAATGCTTATACTCGGCGTAGACCGCAACGCGCAGGTCATGGTTAAGGAAATTCACCGCCAGTTCAAAGAGATTCCCGGGCTTAAGGAGGGCAGGGAGGGCGCGGCTCCGGATTACGAGAGCTGCATCGGAATCGCCGCCAAGGGCGCTATCCGCGAGCTTGTTCCGGCGGGGCTTGCGGCTATCGCGATAACGCTTGCGGTAGGCTTTATCGGCGGAGTGCAGGCTGTCGGCGGCTACCTTGCGGGCAATATCGTTACGGGGCTGCTGCTTGCAATGCTTATGAGCAACGCGGGTGGACTGTGGGACAACGCAAAGAAGTATATTGAGTCCGGTCACTTTGGCGGAAAAGGCAGCGAGGCGCATAAAGCGGCTGTTATCGGCGATACTGTCGGTGACCCCTTTAAGGATACCGCAGGGCCTTCCATCAATACTCAGATAACGGTTGTATCGCTCGTTTCAACTCTGGCGGCGGCGCTCTTTGTCGCCTGCTCCCTGATTCGTTAATATGAAGGGAGTGCCGTTCGGACGGGCAAGGGCTTGTCCGGACGCGCTCCCTCGGAAAACCCGAAAACTAACCTAGGAGGTCCCGATGGAAACAAAGCCGAAAAAATCGCATAAGCAGCTTTGGCAGCTCCTGTATATTTTCGGAACGCTCGCACTGCTTATCGTGCTTGGTGTTGTTAATCCTGAGCTTGGCGCTTTATTCCATGGTGAATTGCCCGTGCAGGGGCTTTGGATAGCGCTTTGCGGCGCTGCAATGCTCGCGTTCTGGCTGCTGCAAGCCTGTGTTTACGCATACGCGGGGCATCTTGCCGGCGTGCGCACGGATATGTGGGTCAATTTCCGCGTAATGATGTTCGGCGAGTATTACAGCGCAATAACACCCTTTGCCTCGGGCGGTCAGCCAATGCAGCTGGGCTATTACAGGCGCTATGGAATTTCTGCGCCGAAGGCTACGTCAATCCTCGCTGTGCGCTACATCGGCTTTGTCAGCTCCGTCTGCCTGTGCTATATCAGCGCGCTGCTTATGGAGGGCAAAAGGATATTCGCCCTTTATCCCGTTGTTTTCTGGCTCACCGCGCTGGGCTTTGCAGTGAACCTTTTCTCAATTGTTATGGTTGCGCTCCTGATGTTCCGTCCGTCCCTCGTCCGCTCGCTCGGAGCATGGCTTATCAAGCGTTTGACGCGCTTTCGCGCTCTTGCGGGCAAAAAGGAAAAATGGACCGCGGGCTTTGAAAACGGAATGGCGGAGTTTTCATCGGCGGCTGAGTGCATACGAAGCCACCCGTTCCGCTGCCTGTTTTTGCTCCTGCTTTCGCTGCTTTCCGTTGTGTGCCAGTTTTCGGTAGCATACTTTGTGTATCGCGCCGTAGGCTTAAATACTGCCGGTTATTTTGAGCTGTTCTCCATGCAGATATACCTTTATTTGGCGGTTTCCTTTGCCCCGACCCCCGGAGCGACCGGCGCTAATGAGGGCGGCTTCTGCCTTTTCTTTGCAATGCTTTTTCCGCAGCCGCTGCTTTTTGCCGCAATGCTGCTCTGGCGGCTGTTCACCTATTATTCCAACCTGCTGCTTGGCGGCGCGCTTGTGCTTATCGACGAATTCCGCGTTATGAGAAGCCCCGCAAAGCAGGTTCCGCCGCTTGACCCGTAAGCTGCTGCGCTCCCGCGTTCAGCCTGCGCTTCCTGCCGGATACCTTGGAGGGCTATAAGGACTGCTTATAAGCACTTTGATACTTTAATCTTGTATTGTTCATGTGGGGAGCGGCGGCTTAAATACTTCCGCTCCCTTTTCGCATTGCTTTTGCGCCGATTCTTTTATTCCCTTTACAAAGCGCTGTCAAAACGGTATACTATATTATGTATAAAATACCGATTGAATATTGCTTGAGCGGTAATACCGCGCGCTTGGAGGCGACAGATAACGATGAAGCGCATGCTATGGCTGGCTTTCCTTTTAATCTCTGTGGCAGCGGTGTGCCTGCCGCTGACGCGCGCGTCTGCCCAAACGATAATTGCTGCGCCCGTAAGTTCTGCGTCCGTTTCGCCGGCTGAGGGAAATGACGCCCCGCCTGCTCCTCCGCGCTTGCAAGCGGAAGAAGCAAGCATGACTATACCTGTTGGCTATGCTGCGTTTTCAACAAACGTGTTCCTTGCTGTTGGCAGCCCTGCGCCGACGCTTTCCGCCGTAACCGACAACCCGAAGCTGACTTGGAACGCGGAAAACAACTGTATTGATGTTGCCGCGGGCTTGCCTGTCGGCGAATATTACGCTGTAATAACCGCAGCAAACGGCATAAGCCCCGACGCTGTATGCCGCTTTACCTTGATTGTTTCACA
>CAZUTB010000046.1:5611-9083 GCA_964622905.1 uncultured Oscillospiraceae bacterium
AAGCGCCGAGCATTTCCGGAGCTTCGGAGCTTACTCTCGCGTCGGGCTATTTGGCGCAGTCAACCGCCCCGTATACCATCACTGGCTATCCCGCTCCGGTGGTTCGCAAAGAATTCGGAAATGACGCAATCACATGGAACGATATGGCAATGACTGTTGATATTGCCGCAGGTCTTGCCGCCGGAGTGTATCGGGCTGGGTTTATTGTATACAACGGTAATCCCCCCGAGGCTATGCTTGAGTTTACGCTTACGGTTATTGATGTGGAGCTTGCCGTTGTGCCCTCCGGCTGCATAGAGTTTCAGGAGGGCAGAGCGACGGGCGTTGCCGGCTTCCGAATTTCCGCGACCGGAGCGCCTCTTGATGCGGCTAACTTCGGCAGGGCGACGCTCGGCGGGCATTTGCTTGATTTGGGCAGCCTTGGGACGCCGGGCGCTGACGGCTCGGTGGAAAACGGCTCAATTAAGCTTATAATCAACCGCTCCATGCTCAATTCTCTTGCTGTTGGCGAGCATATCCTTACAGTC
This sequence comes from uncultured Oscillospiraceae bacterium, assembly GCA_964622905.1. GTDB lineage: Bacteria > Bacillota > Clostridia > Christensenellales > Aristaeellaceae > STF2-37. Next base: position 6,139 of record CAZUTB010000046.1, read on the forward strand.
ACTCTGAAGGGCGGCTTATTCGAGGGCATGACGGTAAGCGGCAAGGTAACGGTTACAGAGCCTCCCGATATACCCCCGACCGGCGATGACGCGCCGCTGCCCGTGCTTCTGCTGCTTTCTGCGCTGTCCTTTTCCTGCGCAGTCTTCCTCGCCTTTAGCAGAAGGCGCAGCAGGGCATAGCTTTAGGAGCGGAGCGCAAATTGCTGCGCGATACGTTACAGTCAGCCAAGCCTTTCCCGATTGTTTTTCTTTGATTTACGCAGCATAAAAGGACGCGGAAGAATAGCAATTTCTGCGTCCTTGCTTTATACGAAGCCCTGAAAACAAAAATAATACAAAGATATTTCGCGTAGGATTGCCTGTCGAAATAGCCAAAATCTTATAGCGGAAACGATATTGACAAAAAATCTGAAACATATATACTAATATGCATAAGAGTTTCGTGCGTAATGATGAAAGTTTCGCGCGCTTTTCTGCCGTAACGTTTCGCTTATTCTGCGGAAGACCTCGGCTGCCGCAATGGCGCGGATTAGGTATACATCGTTCTCGGGAGAGGGGTGAGGTATCGGTGGTGCAGTCTGCGCAGAAGCACGGTAAGCTGCTCGGCAGTATATTTACTACGTACCTCATTGTGCTTATAATCCCCATCGCGCTTGCGTTTCTGTGCTATCAGGAGTCGCTCCGCGTTGTCCAGCAGGATATAGAATTTGAAAACAGGGCTATGCTTGAGCAGGCTGTAGAGGTTATGGATGAGCGTGTTGAGGAGCTTAACAATATAGGCTTGCAGCTGATAAGCTCAACGCAGGTGCAGAACCTCAGGTACATAAATAAGCCCTTTGATTATCCAAATACCTCCAAGCTTATAAGCGCAAGGCAGACAATGTCCAAGTACGCCACCTTTAACGACCTTCTGTTCGATTATATGCTGTACTTCAATAACGGCGGCTTCGTTCTCAATGACCAAGCCGTGTATTCCTATGAGGATTTTTATTTGCTTTATATGCATGAGCCGAACCAATCCTACGACGATTGGCTCGCAAAGCATCTGAACGCTTCGCCCTCCTACGGCAGCTCTGCGGCGGTGACGGTCGATTACATACGCAATAATATCAATACTCCCGAGAGCCTTGATTTAGTTGTGTTTACCTATTCCTTCTTCCCGTACGATTATGTGGACGGCTATGCCGCGCTATATGTAAAGCAGGATATGCTGCTTGATATGATTCACAGCGAGAGCGGAAGCGTGCTTATTCAGAATGCGCAGGGCAATTTGATTGCCTCAAGGGTCGCCGAAGAGTACAGCATCGGCTCCTTGCAGAGCGCTGTTTCCGAAATGAGCGGAGCGTATACCAGCGAGCAGAGGAAAATTGACGGCAAGAGCCTTTTCCTCACGCAGATAACTTCAAAGAAAACGGGGCTTTGCGTTGCAATAGCAACCTCAAGCGACGTTGTGTTTGCAAGGCTTGCCTCCCTGCGCTCAATCATATGGTGGTCGCTCTTTGCGGCGCTGGTGCTTGGAACGCTTCTTTGCTATACCCTCTCGCGCAGAAACGTTAACTTCATTCGCAATATCGTCAAGGGCAGCGGCGAGGAGCTGCTCGGAATGACGTACAGCAAGGCGTTCAAGAGCCTCCGCGTTTCCTTCTCGGATATTCAGATGGCAAACGACGCTATGAGCAGAACTCTTGAATCGCAAAAGCCGTACCTGCTGCACATTTTCCTTTCGCTTCTTATAGACGGCGGCTTCCGCTCCGAGGAGGAAGCGGTGGTTATGGCAAAGACCGTCGGAGTGCTTCCCGCGCCTCGTCCGCGCTGCGCCGTGCTTTTCCGCTTCATCTCGGGCGATGCTCCGGGCGGAACGCTCTCCCTGCAATTCGCCGTAAGCTGCAAGGCGGTTATCCGCGTTGCTATGGAAGCGCTTGAGCCGCAGGCGTATTCGCTTGACAAATCCGAGGACGGCTATGTTGTTTTGCTTGAGGGCGACAATCTCAAGGAGCGTGTTGACGCGCTTATAGCGCTTGTGCGCTCCAAGCTGCCGGACAGCATTAACGAAATGCTGTTTATCTATGTCGGAAATACCGTAGAAAAGCTGACGGACGTTGTCCGCTCGTATACCAACGCCGCTACGCTCATCTATTTGCAGCCCTCGCCCGAGGAAACTCCCGCGCTCTATTTTGATGAAACAGAAAGCACAAAGTATGCGCTTTTCTACCCGCAGGATGTGCAGCATCATTTGGCTGACTGCACCCTGAGCGGCGATGAAAACGGAATGATAGAGATACTCAACGACCTTAAGGAACGCAATTCCGCAACCGCAGGCATTCCCTGCTTTATGCGGCAGCTGTTCGTGAGCAGCCTGCTCAATACGCTGCTTCAGATAACCACAATGTCGGGCCTTCCCGCAAACGAAACGGCGCTGATTCGCGAGCGCATAATGGAATTGATGGGAACGCCGCTCAATGTGCAGCTTGCGCAGGTAGACCAGCTCTTCCTGATGCTCTGCCACGCAATGCAGCAGAGCAAAAACGGTCGGCAGCAGAGCCTTATCGACAATGTGAAGGCGTATCTCAACGCGAATTATGCAGACTGCGACCTTTCCCTTGCGTCCGTCGCGAGCCATTTTGACGTATCCGAGTCCTATCTCTCCTACACCTTTAAGCTGCAGAACGGCGTCAATTTCTTCAGCTATGTTGAGAACATCCGCATATCAAAGGCGAAGGAGCTGCTCAAAACCACAAGCCTCAAGGTCAGCGATATTGCCGAAAAGGTCGGCTATACCTCGAGCAATTCTTTCTGCCGCGCGTTCAAGCGCAGTACGGGCGATAACGCTTCCTCCTATCGCAATGGACTAGATATCTAGTTTAGCGTAGCGTCTGCCTCAGCAGACGCTACGCTACGCTTTCGGAGCAAATGCGCTTTGCTTATTTGCTCCGGTTTCCAGCTTT
>CAZUTB010000047.1:0-8975 GCA_964622905.1 uncultured Oscillospiraceae bacterium
TGTAAAGCCCGTCATGCCATACCTTATCGGTATATGCCTCATCCTTGTAATACCCCATGAACATACCAACGGGCGTTCCGTGATGGGTTCTTACGGCAATTTCGCCGTTCACACCGGCGGGAAGGCTTTGCCCGTTCTCATCAACAAGGTCAACGTCAAAGCCGGGGGAGGGCTTGCCCATGGAGCCGGGGCAGACCTTCATCCACGGGAAGGTGCCGAGGGTTACTGTAAGCTCTGTCTGCCCGAAAGCCTCGTGAAGCTCTATTCCGGTGCGCTTTTTCCAGTCCGACGCAACCTCGGGAGGAAGCGGCTCGCCCGCGACCGTGCAATGCTTAAGAGAGGAAAGGTCAAATTTTGTGAAATCCTCCTGAAGAATGAAGCGGTACATAGTAGGCGGGCAGCAGAAGGTTGTTACCCGGTAATCCTGTATATGGCGGAGAATCTCGGAAGGAACAAACTTATCAAAATCATATACGAAAACGGAAGAGCCTGCCAGCCATTGCCCGTAAAGCTTGCCCCAGACGGACTTCATCCAGCCCGTTTCACTTATTGTGAAATGAAGCCCTCCGTCAATGTTCTGCTGCCAGTATACGGAGGTTATGATGTGCCCAAGCGGGTAATAATAATTATGCTGAACCATCTTCGGCATTCCTGTTGTTCCGGAGGTAAAATAGAGCAGCATAGTATCATTATCGCAGGCGTAATCATCGCCCTGCGGCTTCGTGAAATCGGCGGAGGCACTCTCAAGCAATTCGGTAAAATCAAGCCAGCCATCACGCTTTTCGTTTTCACGGAAAAGTATATAGTTATCAACGGTTGCGAGCTTTTCGCGCACCTTGTCGATTTCGCTTGAAACCTGACTTTGCGCAGAGCAGAATATTGCTTTGACGTTTGCAGCGTCGCAGCGGTAAACGATATCGTGGGACATAAGCAGGTGAGTGGCAGGTATTGCAATTACGCCAAGCTTATGCATACCCATCAGCAGCGGCCAGAACTCCCAATGTCTTTTGAGTATCACTAATACATAATCGCCCTTTTTAAGCCCAAGCGATTTAAGCAGATTTGCGCACTTGTCGGAAAGCTCCTTCATTTCACCGAAGGAGATACGCTTTTCGCTTCCGGCGGCGTCTGTCCAGCAGAGCGCTTCGCGCGCAGGCTCTTCATTCTCTATTTCGTCCACAACATCATATGCAAAATTGAAGCGTTCCGTCTTTTTCAATCTGTAATTTTTCTGGAAATCATCGTATGAAAGGAAATCGCCTTCCACATCAAGATACTTCCTATATAAAGGTGTCATTCGCGTGCTTCCTTCCGTAATTACTTTATGACTACTGCAACAAACTTACATTCGCCGCCGACAGCGTACATTGCGTGAGCGAGAGAGGAATCGTAGTAAATGCTGTCGCCCTCTCTTAGAAGAAGCTCATTGCCGCCGAGGTTAATCCTGAGCATTCCGCTGAGGACAAGGTCGAACTCCTGTCCCTCGTGGCTGTGCGCCTGCTTGACGGTACCGGGCTCATCCTCGTCAACCGTTACTATGAACGGCTCCGCCTTTTTATCCTTGAAGTTATAGGCAAGGTGCTGATAGTGGTACTGCCTGCGGCGCTCAAAGGCAAGGCCTTTTCCTGCGCGCGTAAGCACATAGCCGTGCAGCTTCGGGCTTTCGCCTGTAAGCAGGTCTGAAATATCGACCCCAAGCACCTCGGCAATGTTGAACAGATGAGAGAAGGAAAAATCCTTAGTTCCGGTTTCGTAGGCAATATATTCCGTTTCCGGAACTCCCGCCTTCTCGGCAACCTCTTTTGCGGAAAGGCCTGTAATCTCGCGAAGGTCCTTAATTCGCAATGCAATCAACTGAATCTGTTCCATTCGGTACGCCTCTCTTTCATTAAAAAACCGCCTCATATAAATATGAGACGGGGGATTATCCCACGCGGTACCACTCATTTGAACGGCATACAGCCGAACACCTCAAGCTCTTTCAAGCTCCAGCCTGTAACGCGGCGACGTGCGGACTTACTGAAAAACTTCTGTCCGCCTGCTGTGGAGTGATTTGCGTTTTTCCCGTGTATCGGCTTGCACCAAGCGCCGACTCTCTGAAACAACGGTGTGAAAATCGCCTGTCTCCGTCAAAGCATTTTCGGTGGTATTGAATTCACGATGATAGTAACATAAGCGTTTATTGCTGTCAAGTGCAATATTTGCGTAATACGGTTGCACGCTTGGATTATTTTAGTTTACAATAGCGTTAATATGGTTAGAATGTTTCGGAAGGGAGCTGAGCGCGTGCAGGAAGAAAAGCTGCTCAAAAAAGCACTTCGCGGCGATACCGACGCGTTTGACAAATTGGTTCAGCCGCTTGCGCCAAAGCTGTATTCGCTCTGCGTTTCGATAATGATAAGGGAAAGCGACGCGCAGGACGCATTGCAGGAGGCGCTGGTTAAGCTTTGGCGAAATATGAGCGCGTTTCGGGGAGATTCGGCGTTTTCCACCTTTGCTTACAGCGTTACGCGCAATGTTTGCCTTGATTTACGCAGGAAGAGCGTAAGGCAGCAGAGCGAATCCATTGAGGAACTCAGCGAAAACGGAGCGTCCTTTGCGGATAACGGAACGGAAACTCCGGAGGCGGCGCTGCTTTCGTCCGAGCGAAAGCAAGCCTTGGAGGAGGCGCTGTTATCGCTTGGCGAGGATATGCGGCAGACGGTTGTTTTAAGGGATATGCAGGGCTATGATTACTCGCAGATTTCCGAAATAACCGCGCAGCCGCTGGGAACGGTTAAGAGCAGACTTAACCGAGCAAGGGCGCGAATAGTGGAGTTTTTAAGAAACAATGAGAAATATGCGGAACTTTTCAGCCGCGAGGCGCGTCAAAGCAATGTGGATGAAAATCCGGCTTTAGCAAAGAGAGGTGAGAGAGCGTGAGCGAGGAGATAAAAGCGGAAATGACCGCGGAAGAGCGCATTGTTGCGGATGATATGTCAAAAATGCGTTCGGAAGCGTGGGAAATCCCGACAATGCGCGCGCTCGCGCGGATTCGCAAGGAAGAAAAGCGCAGGCGATTCTATGGAATAATGAATCTTGCCGGCTGCGCGGCGGCGGCAGTGCTTATTCTCGTAGGGCTGATACCTGCGCAGCTTCCTATGGCGGTAAATGAAACTACAGTCAGGGTAAGCGCTACCGCGAAGACTTCGGCAGTATCCAGAGCTAACTTCACACCGACCGATGAAGCAGCGAATGCTGAAATCGGCGAAGAAAATGCTTTGGCGGCGCATGGCGAAACAGACAATCTGTCTGTGCAGAATGAAACGGGCAGTCTGCCTGCGCCTGAGGAAACTAAGGAAAGAAGCCTGTATTCCGCTCCTGCCGCAAGAAGCATAACTCTTAAAAGCGAAGCCGAAGGCGGAACGGAGAAGGTAAAAATCGGACTTATAATCGGCGGCGGCTTGCTCATGACTCTCTCTCTGGTCGGCTTCATCGTATCAAGAAACAGAAGAATAACAGGAGGTAAGTAAAAATGAGAAAAATCATTGCGTTCATTCTGGTAATTTCGGTGGTTTCGTTGTTTTCCCTTTCGGCGCTTGCGGAGGATTCTGCGAAATTGAGCGTATCGGCGACCGCTTCTGTATCCGTTACGGCGGACAGGGCAGAGCTAAACATCGGCTGCGTCAGCAAGGATGAGAGCGTCACAAATGCGCAGAGCGCCAATGCGTCGGTTATCAATAAACTGCTTGCCTCACTTGAAGCAAAGGGAATTCTAAAGGAGGATATTACGACCGCTGAGTATTCCATTAATGAGAACTACGAATACGAGGGAGTCACCTACACAAAACGCGTGTTAAAGGGATACGAAGTAACCCATATGCTCAAGATAATCATTCGCGATACCGACAAAATCGGAGAGATTATTGACGCGGCAACTGCTGCGGGAGCCAACCAGAGCAACGGAGTCAGCTTCATTTGCTCTACCGAAAATGAAGCATACGAGAAGGCGCTTACCGACGCGGTTAAGAATGCAAGAGTTAAGGCTGATATAATCGCCGAAGCCGCCGGAGTTACTATCACGGGTATTGAATCTATTACGGAAAGCGGTTCATCCTCAGTCTATTATCGCAATACCAATTATATTGCGTCATCGGTGAGTATGGAGGATTCTACCGTAATATCGACCGGCTCGCTCAGCGTCAGCGCAACCGTCAATATTGTATACATAATAAAGTAACAGCGAGCAGTTTTTAAACAATGCACAGAATAAAGCCGCGAAGATTTTTGAGCTTCGCGGCTTTATTTATCTAGTCCGTAAGAAGTATAATCCACAAATAGAAGCATTGCTGCTTTCAGTTATTTATCTTCTTAATTCGCGGTAATCTGTAATTCGTCTTTACGTAATAATCGGCAGAGCTTTTGCCTGAAGTGAGGGAATACTACATAGCTTTTTCACAAAGAATTTTATCGGCAATCATTGCTATGAATTCGCCGTTGGTCGGCTTTTCCTCGCGAGTGACAACCTTGCAGCCGAAGGCTTTGTTGAGCATTTCAACCCTTCCGCGCGACCAGGCAACCTCGATGGCATGGCGAATCGCCCGCTCAACCTTGCTTGACGAGGTGTGATAGATGCTTGCTATTCCCGGATATAGGTCCTTCGTAATCCTGTTGATTGTATCTCTCTTCTCGACAACCATTTTAACCGCTTCGCGCAGGAAGTTATACCCCTTAATATGCGCGGGAATGCCTATTGTCAGGAACAGGCTCGAAAGCCGTTCGTCAAGCGATTGACCGTTCTGCGGCAGAAAGAAACCCTGCTCGCCGGAATCGCTGCTGCCTCTTGCCTCAAGAACGCGCTGCAAAAGCATTGAGGTATCATAGGGCTTAACGATGTAGTATTTCGCGCCGAGCGAAATCGCGCGGTGAATGAAATCGTCGCGGTTCAGCGCCGTTGTCACTATCGTGTATGGCATCTTTCCGCTTTTCAGCTTCTGCATTTCCTGCAGAAGAGCGAAGCCGTCCATTTGAGGCATTATGATATCCATTATCATAACGTCAATGGAGCTGTGTGTAACGTGCGACAGCGCTTCAAGTCCGTTTGCGGCTTGAGCGACAACCTCGATTCCGTCTTGACGCGAGAAGAACTCGCCGAGCAGAAAACGAGCCTCCTGGTTATCGTCCACAATCAGCAGGCGAATGGGGTCCATGGTGCATTCCTCCTTTTATATAGCAAACGGCGTCTGAATATTTAATTCCGGCGTCGATTGTTCCATTCAGAAATATTAGTATTGTGTCGAATATTGGCAGGTTTTGTCGAAAAAGATAAAACCTAGATATTCAAACGCGCCAATGAACACATCATATCACAATAATGGATAAAATGGAAGACATTTTCAGAAAATATTTGAGATATTTCTCGTCTTTTTGCTGAAAAATCAAAACACAAGCTGATTTTGTCGCTTCGGTAATTCGTATGTGGAAAAACGCCATAATATGACATGATTCTTTATTTGCTTGGCTGCGATTTGCCATATATAGAGATTTAGCAAGGCATTAAAAGGATATAACAGTAAACCCGCCTTGCGTAAAAACAAGACGGGTGAAATATCTACTATGAATATATACTTATTTAGCCCATTCCATGCTTCGGCTGACCGCATCATGCCATTTTCTCAGGCGAGCATTCCTTTCGTCATCTTCCATTTTTGGCGTGAATTCGAGGTCCTGCCTTATGTATTTCCTTATATCGTTGACGGTGGGGTAAAGCCCTATTGCGTATCCCGCAAAGAGAGCGGCGCCAAGCGCGGTTGTTTCGATGGTCTGCGGGCGAATTATCGGTATTCCGGAAATATCGGCTTGAAACTGCATCAGGAAGCCGTTTGCGCTCGCGCCTCCGTCAACGCGCATCTGCTTCGGGTTTACTCCGCTGTCCTCAATAAGCGCTCCTAATAAGTCCTGAGATTGATAGGCTATGCTTTCCAGAACAGCGCGGACAATATGCGCCCTTCCCGTGCCTCTGGTTATTCCGATTATCGTTCCGCGGCTGTACATATCCCAATAGGGAGCGCCAAGACCCGTGAAGGAGGGAACGCAGTATACTCCGCCGGTATTCTTTACGGATGAAGCGAGCGCCTCCGATTCCTGAGCGCTTCCTATAAGCCCCATCTCATCGCGCAGCCATTGTATAGCCGCCCCCGCTACAAAAACGCTGCCCTCCATAGCGTAAGTGGTTTTGCCGCTGAGCTGCCAAGCGACGGTAGAAATGAGCTTCTTTTTAGAAGCGACGCATTTATCGCCTGTGTTCATCAGCATAAAGCAGCCTGTGCCATAGGTGTTCTTGACCATTCCGACGTCAAAGCACGCCTGACCGAAAAGCGCGGCGTGCTGGTCGCCCGCAAGTGAGCAGAGCGGAATTGGCTTGCCTAAAAACATCGGGCTTATCATTCCGACAGCCTCGGCGCTTGATACCACGCGCGGAAGAATGCTCTTAGGTATTCCGAAGTATTTAAGCAGCTCATCATCCCATTTGTGGGTGTGAATATTGTAAAGCATTGTCCGCGAGGCATTGCTTTCGTCCGTAACGTGCGGATGCGTTTCGCAAAGATGCCAGCAAAGGAAAGAATCAACCGTTCCGAAGCAAAGCTCTCCGTTCTCGGCTCTCTCGTGAAGCCCTAATGTATCAAGAATATATTTGAGTTTTGTGGCTGAGAAGTATGCGTCGGGAATAAGCCCTGTCCGCTCGCGGATTACATCGCTCATTCCGTCCTTTTCAATCTGCTCAACATACGGCGCGGTTCTTCTGCACTGCCATACAATGGCGGGACAGACGCAGCGGCCTGTGGATTTTTCCCATACAAGCGTGGTTTCGCGCTGGTTTGTTATGCCGACGGCGATGATGCTGTTAACCGCATCGTCAACAAGCGCTACCGCGCCTTTAATTGATTCCGTAACTGTTCTCAGTATATCTTCGGGGTCATGCTCTACCCAGCCCGGCTGAGGGTAATACTGCTTGAAGGATTCTGCGTGAGAGGCGAGGATTCGTCCTGCGCTGTCAAAAAGAACGGCTCTTGAACTGGTAGTACCTTGGTCGATAGCAAGCAAAATAGGCGTTGTCATTAAATTTTCTCCTTTGCGGGAATCTCTTTTTATCATAATAGCATATAACTCTTGATTTGTCATGTATATGTTTCTGATATGCGGCATAGTCTTTTTCAAAAGCGGTATAAAGGAGGATAATAATGTGCTGTCCGATGAAAGATATTTAGACCTTGAGGAGCTTGTTGCCCGCGAGGAAAGCAGAGTATCGGTAGAAGGCGAGGTCGGCTTGCCGGGAGGACTCCGCGAGGAGGTAAAGGTGCTGATGACGGACGCCGATTGCGCGCTTAACTTTTCGGAAGCGCAGAACGGCTTTATTATGGTAAGAGGCAAAACGCTTTTTCATGTTATGTATACTCAGGGCGAACCTAAGCAGCCGAAATGCATAGAAACCTCGGTAGACTTTTCGCAGCAACTTGAATCAAGGCTTTGCGAAAGCGGAATGAACGCCGAGAGCGACGCGCAGGTTGAAAGCGTTGACGCTTCCGTATATGGAGGGAGGCTTCGCCTTTCGGCTCAGGTAAGAATAGCTGCCGATGTAACGCGCCAGTATGCGGCGCTAACCGTTATGGCGGACGCGAACGAGCATGGGCTTGAATGCCGTTATAACAAGACTGTTATGACGCGCGTTGTCGGCGGAGGCAGCAAGGAGGACACGCTGAGGGATGTTTTCCCAATCTCGGAGGATATCCCGATTTCCGAAACGCTTTACGGAAAAGGCGCTGTAACCTTGCAGGATGTTGCGGGCGGAGAGGGACGCGCGATGGTTTCCGGCAATATTGAAATCGCGGCGTATCATTCGTCCGAGGACAGCGAAGCGCCCGTGATAGTAACCCGCCACACAATGCCGTACAGCACGGCGGTTGAGCTGAGCGGAAGGCAGGGCGATGAAATTACCGCTCAGGCGCATTTGATGGATCTTGCGGTGATGAGCTCGGTTGACAAGGATGCGGGAAGGCTTTTGCGGGTAGAAGCAACGATAATCGTTCGGGTAAAGGTGCTTGTGCATCAAACCGAAAACTATATGGCAGACGCCTATACCACCACGGGCGCACCGATAGCAGCTCACCAAAGCGCTTATCCCGTAATTTCGCTCAATGAGAATGTCAGCGCAGAGGAAAGGTATAAAACAGTAATAAGAACGGGCGAAAATGTAAGGAACGCGCTTGCAGCTTCGATAAAGCCGAAAAGCGTGAGCGTATTCAGCCAGCAGGGAAGGTGCGTTGTCACAGGCGAAATTGCTACAGAAACGGTTTATACGGCAATGAACGACGAGCTGAAAACCGCAAGGCAGGCGCAGCAGTATCAGGTTGTTATGCGGGCGGATATTCCCGAAGGGACTCCTGTAATGCTGGATGTATCGGAGATTGAAGCGGCTCCGGTCAGCGGCGATCGAATTGAGCTGAAGTGCCTTATGAAGCTTAGGGCAAGAAGTATTGAGAGCGAAACCATCAACGCGGTTTCCTCATGCGAGGAAGCGGCTCTTGAGGAGCAGAGCGGAATATATCTGTACAGACCGAAGAAAAACGAAACTGCGTGGGATATCGCCAAAAAGTACAGAGTGACCGAGGGAGAGCTTATAAAAACAAACAACGGCGCTTTTGAAAACGGAACTCCCGAATGCGCGCTGATATATAAGAGAAAGGCGCTCTGAGCTTGCAGATAAATCGCTCCCGCTTTATAATTAAAGAGGGAGTGATTTTATGTACGCGCTTGCTCATGCAAAGATAAACTGGACGCTGGAAACCAAGGGCATCAGGAGCGATAATTATCATCTGCTTGATATGCTTATGCAGTCGGTTGACATATGCGACAGGCTTGACGCGGAGCTTTCGGATAAGATAACGCTGGAAGTGGACGGAGAGCTGTTTGCGCTTACAGAAAACAACCTTGTATAT
>CAZUTB010000048.1:0-2130 GCA_964622905.1 uncultured Oscillospiraceae bacterium
GGGGAAACATTATAAAGGGCAGGGAAAGAAGCTGTATTATTGATTTTGATACATCTTCAATCGCTTTTCCCGCTTACGATATTGCCGTTTTCTGCGATTCAACCGATTATTTCAGCTTCAGACAGGCTGACAAGACGGCGACGAAAGCCGAGCTTGATTGCTTTCTTTCGGGATATGTAAAGCGCAGAAGCGTAAGCGCTTATGAGTATAACGCAATACCCGAGCTTATTGCGCTTCGCCATTTTCAGCTTCAGGCTGTTATAGTCGAGCGCTTCGGGCTTGAATGCATAGATGAAAGGTTCATATCCTCTCAGCTTAAATGGCTCACTTCTTTTCTTGCTTGACTCCTGCCCTTGAAAATTCCCTTGCGGTGCTTATAAGGCACTCCTTTTGGCTGCTGCTCAGTGAGTTATAAAGCCCCAAAAACTCAGCGGTATCCTTATCGAGCCTTTTCACAAGGCCTTCGGATGGCTCCCGTACATCGGTTCTGCCAATGATGTAGTCTACCGAGGTCGCAAAGTAATCGGCAATCTTGCAGAGCAGGAAAATATCCGGCTCAATGTTGTGGTTTTCATATTTATTTATAGACTGTTGACTGATTCCGAGCTTTATTGCGAGCTGCAATTGGCTCACTCCGAATTCCTTGCGCAGTTCGCGAAGCCGTGCCAACATATTCGTGCCTCCTAGTCTTTGCGGTCATATATTGTTGTTGTTACATCATTTTATATGGAACTTAGCTTATGAATATGTAAATAAATTAGCCGTCCGGAACAACTGTGAGTTGTTCTATACTTATTATGTTAATTTAAGCATATTTGTGACGCGGCTTGCCCTTAATGTCTGATATATTGCAGATAACGATAATGCGGAATCGCAGCGGAGGACAGAGGTGCTTGGGTCAGGCTGAGAATTCGGCTTTCGTAAGCTCGTGCAGCGCGGTAAGGGGCTTGCTTTCTGCGGCACCTTGCCGCTTATTTTTTGCGCCGAAAAACGTATAAATCGCTCTTTCGTACTCAAGGATTCACATAACGCCAAATATCGTGTACAATAATGCAGCGGAGTGCTGTCTGCTTTTTTGCGTAAAGTCTGTCTATCGGGCTTGACCTGTGAACAGCATTGCATTGCGCCGTATTTGTGTTTGGAGGGTTTTCTGTGAAGTTTATTAAGCGCGCTTTATCGGAGCGCGGGGAAGGGCAGCTTGGCGCTTATTCACCAATCCTGCGAGAACTTTTGCTGGAGCGCGGAGTTACCACGAATTATAAGGCGCGCGAGTTCCTTTCGCCGTCAAAGGATAATCTCTGCGACCCGTTTCTTATGGCGGATATGAATAAGGCTGTCGATTTATTAAGAGCCGCGCGCGAAAATGATTTCACGATTGCGGTTTATGGCGACTACGATTCGGACGGAGTTATGGCTTCTGCTATCCTGCTTTCCGCGCTAAGGAGCGAGGGCTATAACGTTTTTTCAAGGCTTCCGAGCAGGCAGACGGAGGGCTATGGACTTAATAAGGACGCTGTAAGGGAGCTTTCCGAGAAGGCGCAGCTGCTTATAACGGTTGACTGCGGAATCACAAATATCGCTGAGGTTGAATACGCCAAGGAACTCGGAATGCTCGTTATCGTAACCGACCACCATGAGCTTTCGTCGTCGCTTCCTCGGGCTGACGCTGTCATAAACCCGAAAAGAGAGGGCTATCCGTGCAGAAGCATCTGCGGAGCGGGCGTTGCCTTTAAGCTCACAGAGGCGCTTTTCGGCAGGGAAAAGGCGCTTGACTATATAGGCTTTGCGGGCTTTGCGACCATTGCGGATATGGTTGAGCTGCAAGGAGAAAACAGAATTATCGCCGCGCTTGGAATTGAAGCAATTAAAAGCACAAGCAACATCGGCTTGATAAAGCTGATGGAGGCGGCTGGCGTCAAGAAAAACGAGCTTACCTCCGAAAAGATTGCGTTTCAGCTTTCGCCGAGAGTTAACGCGGGCGGAAGGATGGAGGACGCGGCGATAGCGCTTCGACTGCTTTTAACGGATGACGAATCGGAAGCGGAAGCTTTAGCTAAAAAGCTTTCCGAGCTAAATGATAAGCGCAGGCTAATCGAAAAAACAGTTTTCGAGGAAGCGGAGAAGGATGCG
>CAZUTB010000048.1:2140-8944 GCA_964622905.1 uncultured Oscillospiraceae bacterium
ATGCGCTTTCCCGCGTTTCCTTTTCCAAGGATAAGTGCCTTGTCGCAATAGGCGAGGAGTGGCAGAGCGGAGTTATCGGGCTTGCGGCGGGCAAGCTTACGCAGAAATATCAGATGCCGTCGCTTGTCCTTACCCGCGCAGGGGATAGCTATGTCGGCTCGGGGCGCTCCGTTCAGGGAATAGATTTGCATTCTTCGCTTGAAAGAATATCGGATTTATTCCTGCGCTTCGGGGGTCATTCGGCGGCGGCGGGGCTTACCGTGCATGAAAGCAAGCTTGAGGAAATGCTGATTAAGCTTCCCTATGCGTTTGAAGGTGCGGACGCGGATATGCTTTTGCCGCATAAGGAGTATGACCTTGAGCTGGAACCGCGGGAGTTTACGGAGGATTTGCTTAACGCGCTTGCAAGCATTGAGCCTTGCGGAACAGGCAATCCCAAGCCGACTGTTCTAATGAAAAACGTCAGGATGGAGCTTGTACGGGCAATAGGCGCAGACGGCGCTCATCTTCGCTGTGAGCTATCTAAAAACGGCTGTTCCGTGCAGACCTTAGCCTTCGGAATGGGGCACAGACCGCTTTTTGACCCTTTTGCGCAGAGCGTGCTTTCCGTGCCGAAGCTCAACGTATGGAGGGATAGAAGGAGCGTCGAGGCGCAGGCGCTTGCATTCGCTCCGTGTCCGGATTTGAAGGATTTTGACGGAGCAGGGCTTGCCGATTACCTTGCGGATGCTCTGAAGAAAGAAATTGGGCTGTTTCCTGCTTCCGATAACAGGAATAAGGACGAAGACAGCGAATTTATAACCTATTACACATCTTTTCATGACTTTGACAAGCTGTGTGATACGCTTTTGCAGTGTCGGCGCGGCGCACTGCTTTTGTGCAGAACGGCTGCGGCGGCAAAGTATTCCTATAAAAGAACGGGGAATTCTCTGCCGGTATACTTTGGGAGCTTAAGCGAGCAGCTTGAAAGCTCCGTGCTGCTGGGTGCTTCGATTTTATCCTTGCCCCACGCCGCTGAAGCCGTTGTGCTTATGGACGGCGCGGCAGGAAGCGTTGAAATTCAAATGCTCCGCGAGCAATGCCCCAAGGCGAAAATCTATGTTATGCCGCTAAGCAAGGCGTATTCCGCTTTGCTGGGCGCTCTTTCAAGCGAGGTGAAGCCCGGTGATGGACGATGATTTTAACAGCTATGAAATGATGCCCCTTGATAAAATGCTTGCGCGGGTGCAGAAGTATCACCCGGGCGACAGCTATCAGCTTGTCGAGAAGGCCTATAAGTTCGCCGAGAAAGCGCACTCGAATTATAAGCGCAAGAGCGGCGAACCGTATTTCATTCACCCTTGCTTTGTTGCGTCAATTCTCTGCGAGCTGATGATGGATGCGCAGACGATAGCGGCAGGGCTTCTTCACGATACGGTTGAGGACTGCAAGGAGGAGGGCGTAACCCTCGAAATCATCGAGAAGGAATTCGGCGAGGAGGTCGCCCGCCTTGTGGATGGAGTAACCAAGCTGGACAGGCTGGATTTTACCGACCGCGAGGAGCAGCAGGCGGAGAGCCTTCGTAAGATGATAATTGCGATGAGCAAGGATATCCGCGTTGTTATAATCAAGCTTGCGGACAGGCTTCATAATATGCGCACGCTCAAGTTCCAGTCGCCAGAGCGGCAGGTGGCTATCGCGCATGAAACGCTTGAGATATATGCGCCGCTTGCGCATCGCTTAGGCGTATTCCGCATCAAGCAGGAGCTGGAGGACCTTTCGCTCCAGTATATCGACCCGCAGGGCTATCAGGACATTGTTCAAAAGGTGGGAATGCGCAGGGCGGAGCGGCAGGAGAATATCCGCGCCGTTATAAAGGAATTGTCCGAAAAGCTGGAGGAAGCCGGGCTTCATTATCAGATTGACGGACGGCCCAAGCATTACTACTCCATTTACAAGAAAATGGTTTTGCAGAACAAGCCCTTTGAGCAGATTTACGACCTTATCGCAATTAGGGTTATTGTGGATACGATTCCGGACTGCTACACCGTGCTTGGAATTGTCCACACGCTCTGGAAGCAGGTTCCGAACCGCTTTAAGGACTATATTTCAATGCCGAAGGCGAATATGTACCAAAGCCTTCACACAACGGTTATCGGCGGAAGGGCAATGCCCGTTCCGTTTGAGGTGCAGATTCGCACTTGGGAAATGCACCGCGTTGCCGAGTACGGAATTGCGGCGCACTGGCGCTACAAGGAGGGCAGGCAAGCCACCGATGATTTGGACAGCAAGCTTTACTGGCTGAGGCAGATTATCGACTGGCAGTCCGAAACCAAGGACAGCAAGGAATTCATAGACTCTTTAAAGGTTGACCTTTTCAGCGAGGATGTTTTCGTGTTCACGCCGAAGGGCGACATAATAAGCATGCAGCGCGGGGCTACGCCTCTTGACTTTGCTTACAGAATCCACAGCGCGGTAGGAAACAGCTGCATTGGCGCAAAGGTTAACGGCAAGATTGTCCCGCTCGACACTCCGCTCAATACAGGCGACAGGGTAGATATCATAACCTCGTCCTCAAGCCGAGGACCCAGCATGGACTGGCTCAAGGTTGTTAAAACCCAGCAGGCAAAGGCGAAGATACGCCAGTATTTCCGCAAGGAGCTGCGCGGCGAGAACGTGGAAAAGGGCAGGGATATGCTCGACCGCGAATGCAAGCGCCGCGGGCTTCAGCTTGGGCTTATCATGAAGCCTGAGTTCTTCGCGCCCATTCTGCAAAAGTACGGCTTTACCGATATTGAGGATATTTACGGAGCTGTCGGCTATGGCGCAATGGCGTCCACCTATGTGGTTACAAGGCTGCTTGATGAGCAGAGAGCGCTTACCGAGGCTGAAACGCCTAAAGCGCCGCCTGTGCTCCCTACCGTTGAGCAGGCGCAGAAGAAGCATGACGGAAAGGCGACTCACGGAATATTCGTTGAGGGCGGAAGCGGAATGCTTCTGCGCTTTGCGCGCTGCTGCAATCCTGTTCCGGGCGACGAAATTGTCGGCTATATAACTCGCGGCAGAGGCGTTACAGTGCATAAGGCGGATTGCGTAAATGCAATTAACTCCGAGCCGGAGCGCAAGGTCAATGTCAGCTGGGATACCGAGAACAAGGATAATTACAACGCGACAATTCAGATAATCGCCTATGACCATGTTGGGCTTCTTGGCGAGCTTGCGACATATCTCAGCGATATGAATGTTCCGATAAGCGCTGTAACCGCTAAGGTTGCGCCGAAAAACAAAACTACAAATCTGAGCCTCGTTGTGCAGACGCAGGGCGTTGAGCAGCTGGATAAGATTATCCGCCAGCTTCAGAAGCGCTCCGATGTCATCGAGGTTTTCCGTGGAGCGTAAGAAATGAGAGCAGTTGTTCAAAGGGTTGCGCGCGCGTCTGTAACGGTTGGCGGAGAGCCTGTCGGGGTTATCGGCGCGGGCTATATGGTGCTTCTGGGAGTGGAAACCGGCGACACATCAAAGGACGCAGTTTATATGGCGGATAAAATTGCCGGACTTCGCGTTTTTGAGGATGAAAATGGCAAGCTGAATCTGTCTATTAGCGATATCGGCGGCGAAATTCTCGCTGTCAGTCAGTTCACCCTTCTTGGCGATGTTCGCGGCGGGCGCAGACCGAGCTTTATAACCGCCGAAAAGCCCGATAAAGCGGATGAGCTTTACGAGGAATTCGTGAAACTGCTTCGCGGCAAGGGAATCAAGGTCGAAACCGGAACATTCCGGACGCATATGCAGGTGGAGCTTGTCAACGACGGACCGTTACGATACTTATCGACTCTAAAAAGGTGTTTTGATATGGCTTTTACTATCGACAGAATCAGCGTCGGGGCGCTTGAATCTAATTGCTATGCCGTCTATGACGAGAGCAGGGACGACTGCGTCATAGTCGATGCGGGCGCTCAGGCGGATAGAATAAAGCGTTTCCTTCGCGGAAGAAAAGTTGCAGCAATGCTGCTTACGCACGGCCATGTTGACCATATAGGCGCGGTGGACGAGCTGTGTGAAGAAAATGCGGAGCTTTACATTCATTCCTCCGATTTGCCTATGCTCAACGACACTGCCCTCAATCTTTCCGCGCCCTTTGGGATGCCGCTTACGGTTAAGCACGCAGCAAAAACGCTGAGCGGCGGCGACAGTTTTACGCTTGCAGGGCTGCCCGTTTCCGTCATTCATACTCCGGGGCACACCGAAGGCTCGTGCTGCTTTACTATCGGCGGCTATCTCCTCACGGGAGATACGCTTTTTCATATGGGACGAGGGCGAACGGATTTCCCGGGCGGGGACGAGCAGAAGCTCCGGCGCTCTCTGCAAACCCTGCTTAATATGGATGATACGCGCTTCTATCCCGGGCATGGCGACAGCGCAATGCTCTCTTGGGAGGCTGATACGCTATGGTGACGGCAGAGATTTTCACAGATACGCCGCAGTTTGCCAATGATTTGGCGGATATGCTGCGGCTTTTCTTTGGGCAGACGGAGCTTAAGGTGAACGAGCCTTATCCCGCGCGCTTCCACATAAAAACCGAAACCAAGGAAGACGAAAGCGGCTATTCCTCTCGCGTAACCCTTACCGAAGATGGCGAAACCGATGCTGAAGCCGCGTTCACCCCTAAATGCGATACCGCGATTGCGCAGAAGCGCGTTCTAAAGCGCTCCTTGAAGATTGCTCTCTATAAGCTTTTGAAACGGAGAACGGGAATAAAGCCCGCATGGGGAAGCCTTACCGGAATACGCCCTACGCGCCTTATGTACGAGGGAATGGACGAGGGCTTGAGCCTTTCGGAAGCCTCGGGCAGAATGGCGGAACTTTACGATGTCAGCGAGGATAAGCTCGAGCTCCTTCGCGAGATAGTCGCGTCACACTCGGCTGGTCCCGCTCCGCGCGAAAATGAAGTAGGCATATATATTGGTATTCCGTTCTGCGTAACGCGCTGCTCCTACTGCTCCTTCTCGGGCGGGGAGATTGGCAACGGAAAAAAGGTTGAGCCGTATCTTTCTGCGCTTTTCAGCGAGATGGACGGAGTAAAAAACCTTATCTCCGAAAAAGGGCTTTCCGTCCGCTCCGTCTATATCGGCGGAGGAACGCCTACCTCGCTTTGTGCTACGCAGCTTGAGCGGCTGATGGATAAAACGCGTTCCTGCTTTGATGCTTCCCGTGAGTTTACGGTTGAGGCGGGAAGACCCGATACTATTGACGCGGCTAAGCTCAGCGCAATGAAGAACGCGGGCGTAATGCGAATCAGCATCAATCCGCAGACGATGAATGATAAAACGCTGGAGGTCATCGGCAGAAGGCATACCGCGTATGATGTCATAAAGGCTTTTGAGCTTTCGCGCTCTTTAGGCTTTGACAATATAAATATGGACGTTATCGCGGGGCTTCCGGGCGAAAATGCGGAGGATTTCAGGCACACGCTTGACGAAATCAAAGCGCTTTCTCCCGAAAGCCTTACGGTTCATTCCCTTGCAATCAAGCATTCCAGCCGTATGCACCTTGAGAATCATCCGCTTCCCAAGGCGGAAATGGTCGCGGAAATGGTGAATATGGGGCGCATGGCGGCAGACGAAATGGGAATGAAGGCGTATTACCTTTACAGGCAGAAGTATATGGCGGGCAATATGGAAAATGTCGGCTATGCCAAGGTTGGAAAAGCCTGCGTCTACAATATTGACATGATGGAGGAAACGGGCAGCGTTCTCGGGCTTGGCTCGGGAGCGATGTCCAAGCGCGTTTATCCTACCGGCGGCAGGATAGAAAGAGCGCCTAATTTAGCCGATATACTTCTGTATACGCAAAAACCCGAGGAAATGACGGAAAGAAAACGTTTACTTTACGCGGAGCTTTGATTTATATGCATTTACGCGTTTGCATATTGCGCCGCTATAAGTTATAATTGGTATGTTGCGCTTATCCATAAACGACTGCGAGGATATTTGAATGAGTTTTTTGAAATCGTTGCTTGGTTCTTCCAATGATAGAGAGCTGAAAAAGCTCAATAAAACGGTTGACCAGATTGAAGCGCTTGAGCCGGAAATGAAAAAGCTTTCGGACGGCGACTTCCCGAAAAAGACGGAGGAGCTTAAAAAACGCTGCGCGGGCGGAGAATCCCTTGACGCGCTGCTTCCCGAGGCGTTCGCCTTGGTGAGGGAGGCTGCCTTCCGTGTATATCAGAAGCGCCTTTTCCGCATTCAGCTATTGGGCGGAATTGTTCTTCATCAGGGTAGAATCGCCGAGATGAAGACCGGCGAAGGAAAAACGCTTACCGCGCCGCTTGCCGCGTATCTAAACGCGCTTACCGGCAAGGGCGTTCATATCGTTACGGTCAATGATTATCTTGCCCGTTTTCAGGGCGAGGAAATTGACAAGCTGTTCCGCTTCCTCGGAATGCGCGTCGGAATCATTGTCCATGATATCTCGAACGAGCAGCGCCGCGACGCGTATCTTTGCGATGTAACCTACGGAACCAACAATGAGATGGGCTTTGATTACCTGCGCGACAACATGGTCATCTATGAGAAGGACATGGTTCAGCGCGGGCATAACTTTGCCATAGTCGATGAGGTTGACTCCATTCTTATTGATGAGGCGCGCACACCGCTTATCATTTCGGGTCAGGGCGATAAGTCTACCGAAATGTATGCAAGAGCAGACCAGTTCGCTTCCCGACTTCGCGAGGGCGAGGAAAACGATTATACCCTGATGGAAAAGGAAAAGACGGTAACGCTTACCGAGGATGGAGTTAAGAAGGCTGAAAAGTATTTCGGCGTT
>CAZUTB010000049.1:0-8939 GCA_964622905.1 uncultured Oscillospiraceae bacterium
CTCCATGGGCGACGGGCTTTACTGCGCAAAGATGGGCGGCGGCAGCGTCATCACAGCTACCGGCGAATTCAACTTCGCGGTTGACGAGGGCTATCTCGTCAAGGACGGAAAGATAGTAAATCCCGTCCGCGGCGCTTCGCTTATCGGCAAGGGCGCGGATATAATCAAGAAGATTGATAAGGTCGGCAAGGCGCTGAAGCTTGGTCAGGGTATGTGCGGTTCGCTTTCCGGAAGCGTTCCGGTTAACGTGGGTCAGCCGATGATTCGCGTTTCGAGCATAACCGTGGGCGGAAGATAAGGAGGCGCAGAGAAATGAATAAAAAAGAATTTATTGATAAGCTTTTCACGGCGGCTAAGGAAGCTGGAATAGGCGACTGCGAGGCGTATTCGGTAAAAGCCGATGAAAGCCAGATAATGGTTGCAAACAAGCAGATTAATCAGTATTCGGTTTCTACCGTCGGCGGGCTTTCCTTCCGCGGGCTTGTGGGCGGCAAGATGGGCTATGCCTCGACTGAGGTGCTTGACGAGGCGGCTATCGGGCAGCTTGTGCGCGGAGTTATCGAAAGCGCCGAGCTTTCCGAAACGGAAATTCAGCCCGAAATATTCGCAGGCTCCAAGGAGTACCCTGAGTTTAGCGGCAACAAGCCCGAGATTGACAAGGTGACGGAAACAGACCTTATCGGAGTATGTCACGAGCTTGAGGATAAGGCGCTTGCATACAGCGATAAAATTAAGCAGGTCAATTACTGCGTAGGCTTCCGCGCAAGCGAAACGATTGAGATTGACAACAGCCTCGGGCTGCATCTGACCGACACTCAGAATTATCTTGGCGCTATGGTCGCAACAGTTGCGGCGGACGGCGAAAAGGTTGCCAATGAGTCCGCTACAAGGATTGCCTCAGCCCTTGGCGATATTGATACAGACGCGCTTGTGCGCCGCGCCTGCGATGACAGCATTTTCATGCTTGACGCCGCGCCGGTGGAAAGCGGAAAGTATCGCACAATAATCAAGAACAGCGCAATGTCAAGCCTTATGGCGGTGTTCTCGGGCATCTTCTCCTCGGAAAACGCGCAGAACGGAATGAGCCTGCTTGCGGGCAAGGAAGGGCAGAAGATTGCCGCCGATATAGTGACGGTTATCGACGACCCGCTTGACGCGCGCGGAGATTCCAGCCGCTCCTTTGACGATGAGGGCGTTGCCTGCTATAAGAAAAACCTTGTCGAGAACGGCGAGCTTAAAACCCTGCTCTACAACCTCAAAACCGCGCGCAAGGCGGGCAAGACCAGCACGGGCAACGGAAGAAAGCACGGCTATGCCGGAGCTGTAACCGTAGCGCCGAGCAATCTTTACATCGCTCCCGGCGAAAAGAGCGAGGAGGAGCTTGAAAAGCTTATCGGCTCGGGGCTTGTCATCTGCGATGTAAGCGGGCTTCATGCGGGCGCGAATACCATCTCCGGCGATTTCTCGCTTATCGCCTCGGGCTATACCGTAAGCGGCGGCAAGAAGGATAAGGCGCTCAATCAGGTTACGCTTGCCGGCAATATGTATGATTTATTGAAGGGCATTCAGGCTGTAGGCAATGACATCATTAGCGACAGCGGAAGGCTTTGCTGCCCCTCCGTATATGCGAGTGAAATGGCGATAGCCGGTAAATAACATGATTGACGAAGAATGCGGCATTTACTCGGCAAGGGAGCTTGAAGGCTTTCCCTATCGCTATGAGCTGCATATGCACACCTATGAATCCTCCGGATGCGGAAAATGCTCCGCGGAGGAAATGGTGGAGCAGCTCAAAAGAATGAACTATACGGGCGCGGTCGTAACGGACCATTTTGTAAACGGAAACGGACGCTATGACAGAAACGCGCCCTGGGACACCCAAATGGATCAGATTTTGAGCGGCTATCGCGCTGCAAAAAAAGCGGGCGACAGGCTTGGGGTTCAGATTCTCATGGGCTGGGAGGTTTCCGTTGAGGGCAAGGATTATCTCACCTACGGGCTTGACGAGAACTTCCTTTACTCTCATCCGCGCCTTGGAATAATGTCGGCGCGTGAGTACGGCAGGCTTGTTCACGAGTGCGGAGGCTATCTAATACACGCGCACCCGTATCGCATGGCTTCGTATATGCCTCTAGGCCATAAGCCCGAGATACTTGAGGGCGTTCATGACGCAATAGAGGTCTACAACGCGGGAAACGGCAGGGAAGAGTATAACGAAACCGCGCTGAGGTACGCCAAGGAGCATAACGCTGTAATGACGGCGGGAAGCGACGCCCATTGGATTGAGTGCGTCGGAGCGGGTACGATGGCTTTCCCGAGGAAGGCAAAGGATATCGGCGACCTCATTTCAATGATAAGCTCCCGCGAGGGAAGAATGCTTACTATACCGCTGAGCGAGGTTTATCAAAGATAATAAGGCATTCTGCCGTAAGGCGGGTACTGCGCAGAAGAACGTAACGTAAAAGGAGCTGTATTATGGTTCAACAGATGCTTTATACTGAGCTGAACGCTTTTGGTATTGCTATCCTGCTGCTTCTTCTGTATTTCGGAAGGCGCTTCGGCAGAACCCGTTCGGCGGACCAGCGCCTGTATTCCAGAATTCTGCTTATCGGAATACTGGTAATGGCGCTTGACGCGGGAATGTGGCTGCTTGACGGCGCTCAGTTCGAGGGCGCGCGTGTGCTGAACCTTATCGTGTCAACGCTCTACTTCGTCGTTGTGCCGTTCATCAGCTACGCATGGCTTCTGTTCTGCGATTATAAGGTGTACGGCGATGAAACCGCGCTGAGAAGCCGTATGCGCTTCTACATAATCCCCGCAATGCTCAATGTTGCGCTGATGATTGTGAACATCAACTGGCCTTGCGTATTTTCGATTGACTCGGCTGCAAGGTATTCGCGCGGAAGCCTTTTCTTCATTCACGCTATTATCGGGCTTGCCTATCTTGCCTACTCCAGCGTTCTCTGCATGGCTAAGGCGATGAAGGTGACCTCCCCCGATGATAAGCATGATTTTCACTGCCTTGCGTCCTTCATCATTCCGCCAGCAATCGGCGCGCTTTTGCAGGCTTTCCTGTTCGGAACGTCCGTAATATGGCCCTGCACCGTTATTTCCTGCCTTATCGTGTTCGTTAACGTACAGGCGCAGAACATATCTACGGATTTGCTCACAAAGCTTAACAATCGCCGTCAGCTCAACCGTTATCTCATGTGGATAACAAAGAATGTCGATTCCAACAAGAATCTTTATGCCGTTTCCGTTGATATCGACGGCTTCAGGCATATCAATTCCGAGTACGGCCGCTCTGCGGGCGACAGCGCGCTTATACGCGCCGCCGATATCATGAAGCGCGTTTGCAGGGGAAAGAACGACTTCCTTGCAAGAACGGGCGATGACGAGTTCATGCTTATCTGCCAGAGGGAAACACAGGAGGCTATGCGCGAAACGATGCAGAACATAAGCGACGCCTTTACCGACTTTAATGTAAAGCGCCAGACGGACTATGTGCTGATGCCCAGTATGGGCTGCGCGGTCTATAATCCCGAGATTGAGGAGCCGATTGACAGCTTCCTTGCTCAGGCGGATAAGGAAATGATTGCTGAGCGCAACCGCAAGGAATGCGACAGAATCGCGAAGCTGGGCAACTGACAGAGGCAGACAGCCGACAGCATACTATGTCATAGGACCGCGTTTTCCTTGCGAAAGCGCGGTCTTTGTGTTACTATTTCCTTGCGGCGGGTTCTGAGTGAATCCGCGCTGTAGTATGGTAGGTGCGCCGCGAAAGGCGCAGGAAGGAAGGTACAATATGATTATCATTATGAAGCCGAAGACGCCGGAGGAGGATATTCTCAGCCTTGTTGCGTCGCTCAATGAGCAGGGAATGCGCGTAGACCGAAGCGATGGCGACGACTGCACTGTTATCGGAGTTGTCGGAAATGTAGCCGCTATCGACGAATCCCTGTATCTGCTTCGCCCGGGCGTAGAGCGCGTTATGCGCGTGTCCGAGCCGTTCAAGCTTGCAAACAGAAAATTCCATCCGCATGACAGCGTTATACATGTTTCGGGCGTTCCCGTCGGCGGAAAGCGCCTTACGGTTATCGCGGGCCCCTGCTCCGTTGAGAGCGAGGAGCAGCTTTGCGGGATTGCCGAAAGCGTTAAGCAAAGCGGAGCTTCCCTGCTTCGCGGCGGCGCTTTCAAGCCCCGCACCTCGCCATATTCCTTTCAGGGGCTTAAGGAGGAGGGCGTTGCGCTGCTTGAAAAGGCACGCGAGCGCTCCGGTCTTCCGATTGTTACCGAAATTATGGCGGAAAGGCATATTGAGCTTTTCAATGAAAAGGTTGACCTTATTCAGGTCGGCGCGCGCAATATGCAGAACTTTGATTTATTAAAGGAGCTTGGAAAGACTCGAAAGCCGATTCTCTTAAAGCGCGGGCTTTCCAATACTATCGAGGAATGGCTTATGAGCGCCGAGTACATTATGGCGCAGGGCAATCCCAACGTAATCCTCTGCGAGCGCGGAATCAGAACCTTTGAAAATTACACGCGCAACACGCTTGACCTCAGTGCAATCCCCGCCGTCAAGCGGCTTTCACACCTTCCCGTAATTGTTGATCCCAGCCACGCCACGGGTAAAAACTGGATGGTTGAGAGCATGGCGCTCGCCGCCATCGTCGCGGGAGCGGACGGGCTTATGATAGAAGTGCATAACGACCCGCAGCACGCGCTTTGTGATGGAGCGCAGTCGGTAACCAACGCGCAGTTCGCGGCAATTATGGAGAAGGCGCGCAAGCTTGCTCCTGTTGTCGGACGGGAGCTGTGAGCAAAATGCGTGTCGGTATAATAGGGCTTGGGCTGATGGGCGGAAGCCTCGCCAAAGCCCTTTTCGGCAAACCCGAAATTCAAATTGTCGGCGCGGATTTATCGCGGGAAACCGCTGCGCAGGCGCTCTGCGAAAACGCGGTCAACGAGCTTTCGGACGCTGAGGGAATCTTCGCCTCCTGCGATGTTGTTTTTCTTGCCGTCCCTCCTAAGGCGGCGGTTAAGCTCATAGAGAGCTTTTCGGGAAAAATGAAGGAGGGCGCGACGCTCAGCGATATATGCGGAGTAAAGCGCCAGATAATGGCGGCTGCAAAGCATCTTCCGAAGGGCTGCCGCTATGTCGGAACGCACCCTATGGCAGGCAAGGAGAAGGGCGGCTTTCAGAACAGCACCCACCTGCTTTTTCGGGACGCGCATTTCATCATTGTGCCGGAGCCTCGGGCGGAAAGCGCGCATATCGAGAGAATCAAGGGGCTTATTCGGCTTGTCGGCTGCCGCGATATAGTTATGACCGACGCGGAAACGCATGACGAAAGGATTGCGTACACGAGCCAGCTGATGCATATTCTCGCCGTCGCGCTCTGCTCATCTCGGCAGCATATGCTCTGCAAGGGCTTCGAGGGCGGCAGCTTCCGCGGCGCTGTGCGCGTTGCGGATATTGACGCGCCGCTGTGGACGGAGCTTTTCATGATGAATAAGGACGCGCTTATCAGGCAGATTGCGGAGCTGGAGGGGAATCTTTCCGACATTCGCAGGATTCTTGAAAGCGGCAATGAAGCGCTCGTCTGCAAAAGGCTTGAAAGAACGGCGCTTGAGAAGGAGAAGTGGAATGAACAAAGTGTCGGTGAGAGCTGAAAACGGCTCGTATGATATTGTTATTGAAAACGGACTGCTCACACGCCTTTCCGGTTATTTTACGCAGTATTCGGGTAAGCGCGCCTTTATTGTAACGGACGATAATGTTGCGCCCTTTTACCTTGATGCGCTCATTTCGCAGCTCTCAGCGGCAGGCGTTTCCTCTGCGTTTTCGGTAATTCCCGCGGGCGAACGCTCAAAATCCTTTGCACAGCTCACCACGCTTTTTCCTTTGCTGGCACAGGCGGGAATAAAGCGCGGGGATTTGATAATTGCCCTCGGCGGCGGAGTCGTCGGCGACCTTTCGGGCTTCCTTGCCTCCATGTGGCTCAGAGGCGTTCCGTATATCCAGATTCCGACAACGCTGCTCTCTCAGGTGGACAGCAGCGTTGGCGGCAAAACGGCTGTTGATATTCCCGAGGGCAAAAACCTTGTGGGCGCATTTTATCAGCCTAAGGCGGTCTTCATTGACCCCTCCGTGCTTGAAACCCTCCCTGAGCGCGAGATAAGCGCGGGAATGGCTGAGGTTATCAAGTACGGCTGCATATATGACCCCGCGTTCTTCGGCTTCCTTGAAAAAGTCGGCTCTTTGGATAAGCTTAAGGATAATTATGAGAAGATAATTGCGCGCTCCTGCGAGATAAAGGCGGACTATGTTTTCCGCGACCCGTTTGACAGGGGAGTCAGAACCGAATTGAACCTTGGGCATACGCTTGGGCACGGGCTTGAAACCGTTCTCGGCTTTGGAACACTTTTGCACGGCGAGGCGGTTGCGATAGGCACTGCGGCGGCGGCTAAGTGGAGCGAGAAAATACTTGATATGCCGTCAAGCGACTCGGCGCGTATAATCGCGCTCCTTACCGCCTTCGGGCTTGATGTGAATGTTCCGAAGTGCGACAGGGCAAGGCTGCTTTCGGCAATGCGGCTTGACAAAAAGGCGGAAAGCGGCGGAATCAACTTTGTTCTGCTTGAAAGAATAGGCAAAGCGCGCGTAATGAGCCTTAAGCCCGAGGAGCTTTTGGAGGCTGACTATGAGCGCTGAAATACTTATTTGCCCGCATAAAATTTGCGGCGGGATAAACGCTTTTCCGAGCAAAAGCGCCTGCCATCGTCTTGCCATCGCCGCCTCGCTAATTCATGGCAGCTCCGAGCTTTTCGGCTTGCAGACGGGCGACGATGTGCTGAAAACGCTATCCGCTCTGGAAAGCCTTTCCCGTGCCGAGATCAAGGTTGCGGAAATTGATGGGCTTATAAACGCTGAGATTCACGGCAAAGCGCCCATGCGTCAAGGCGAAAGAACGGTTGATTGCGGCGAAAGCGGCTCAACCCTGAGAATGCTCCTTCCGCTTGCGCTGGACGGCTGCGGACCGGTAACGTTCTTGGGGCAGGGGCGGCTTATGCTTCGCCCTATGCAGCCCTATGAGGAGCTGTGCGCCGCTGAGGGCTTTTCCTATATAATGGGCGACGGAAGCCTTACCGTTGATGGCTGCCTTAAGAGCGGCGAATATCATATGCGCGGTGATGTATCCAGTCAATTCCTTTCGGGAATGGCGTTTGCGCTTTCCGCCTTAGGCTCAAGCCGCCTTATTATCGAGGGCAAGCTTGAGAGCAGACCCTACCTTGAAATGACGGTTGACACGCTTGAGCGCTGCGGAGCGCATATCCGCTTTGACGGAAACACGCTGGAGTTTGCAGAGCCGTCCTTCGTTTCGGGAATCAGCGGAAGGGCTGAGGGCGACTGGAGTCACGCAGCGTTCTTTCTTACCATGGGCGCGCTTTGCGGCAGCGTTTCCGTTGCCGGTCTTGACCCTTCCTCGCGCCAGGGGGATAAGCAGATTGCGAAAATTCTCGCCTCCTGCGGCGCTGAGGTAATGGAAAGCGGCAATACCGTCACCGTAAAAAGAATAGGCGAGCTGAAGCCGTTTAGCATTGACGCGTCAGATATCCCCGACCTCGTGCCAATCCTCTCCGTTCTCGCCTGCGGAATCAAGGGCGAGAGCCGAATCTCCGGCGCTCGGCGGCTCCGCGAGAAGGAAAGCGACAGGCTTGCGGCGATGAAAGCAGAGCTTTGCGCGCTGGGCGGAAGCGTTACGGAAACGGAGGACGGGCTTATTATCAAGGGCAGCGGAAGCCTTGCTGGAGGAAAATGCTCCTCGCACAGCGACCACCGCGTAGCAATGAGCCTTGCCGCCGCGTCCGTCATATCCAAAGGGAATATTATCCTTTCGGGCTGGGAGGCGGTCAGCAAGAGCGCGCCGCGCTTCTTTGATGAACTCAGGCAGTTGGGAGGCGTTATAAATGCTTGGCAGCAGGCTTAAACTGACAGTTTTCGGCGAAAGCCACGGCGAGGGAATAGGGCTTACCGTGGAGAACCTTCCGAGCGGGCTTAGAATTGACATGGACGAAATCATGCGGGAAATGGCACGCCGCGCTCCCGGGAAATCGTCCCTTTCAACCGCGCGCAGCGAGGCGGACGAGCCGCGTTTTATCAGCGGAGTTTATAAGGGCTTCACAACCGGAACTCCGCTCTGCGCCGTTATCGCAAATACAAACACGCACTCTGCGGATTATACGGAAATGGAAAAGCTTGCGCGCCCCGGGCACGCCGATTTAACGGGCTTTGCGCGCTATTCAGGTTTTAATGACCCGCGCGGGGGCGGGCATTTTTCGGGCAGGCTCACCGCGCCGATAGTGCTTATCGGAGCAATCCTTCGCCCCTTCCTTCGGGATAAGGGAATAGAGGTCGGCGCGCATATTACAAGAATCGGCAAAATTGCGGACAGGCAGTTTGATATATCCAAGCTAACTCCGGAGCTGCTTTGCCGCCTCCGCGCTGAGGAGCTTCCCGTACTCACGGATGGGACTGCCGATTTGATGCGCAAGGAGGTTGAAAGCGCAAAGCAGGCGGGCGATTCTGTTGGCGGCATCATCGAAACCGCGGCGGTCGGGCTTCCCGCAGGCATCGGCGATCCGATGTTTGACGGAATTGAAAGCCTTGTTTCGCGCTCGTTCTTTGCCGTTCCCGCCGTCAAGGGCGTTGCGTTCGGCGCGGGCTTTTCGGTTGCCGAAATGCGCGGAAGCCAGTGCAATGACGAGCTGTATATTTCCGGCGGCAGTGTGTCGAGCAGAACCAATAATAACGGCTGAATCCTTGGCGGGATAACCGTCGGAACTCCCATAACGGTTTCTGCGGCGATAAAGCCAACCCCGTCAATAGCGCTTAAGCAAAATACGGTAAGCATAGACGGAAGCGCCGAGGGCGAGAT
>CAZUTB010000050.1:0-1611 GCA_964622905.1 uncultured Oscillospiraceae bacterium
ACCAGGTGAAGGTCAATATCATGATTCAGCTTAAACCCTGCATTTTCAGCTTCGCTAACCGCTTTTTTCCATGAATTCGGCTCTATCAGTATATCCACATCGCAGGCATAGCGCAGCATCGGCTCGGGATACAGGTTCTTCAAATTCCAGCCCTTGAGCATACAATACTTAACCGACGCGCTCTCAAAGCGAGCAAGCAGCTCCGAAACCGTGAAATGCTGAACCGCTTCGATATAGCGCGCTTCATTGACGGCTGCCTTGAGCCTCTCCGAAACCTCGCCGCGAACACAGGGGAAGGAAAGCAGCGAAGCGCGCGCCGCAAGCGCCGCAACATTGTTTGCGCGCGCAAGCTGAAATAAAGCCTCCCAATCGGATGGCTCCCTCGCATCGCAGATTTCCTCGCGCCTGACCGCCGCGCGGCAGAGCCTCATAAGCATTCGCTCGTTATCGGTTAACATAGCATACCTCCCCGAAATCGCGCAGCATCACTCGGTATAGATTCGGCAGCCGTCAATACGCCACTGCCTTGCGGCATAGCTCTGAGCGGAAGCCCTGTGCGAAATAAACATTACGCTTTTGCCGCCAAGCCCGCTGAGATTATTAAGCACCTTGTTCTCGGTATCCGCGTCAAGCGCCGAAGTAGCTTCGTCAAGAATGAGAATCGGAGCATCGGTAAGCAGGGCGCGCGCGATAGCAATGCGCTGAGCCTGTCCCTGAGAAAGCCCCTGTCCCCTTTCAATCAGCTGACTGTCAAGCCCGTCATGCAGCTTTTCGATAAACTCATCGGCGCAGGCAAGCCGCGCGGCGCTCATTATCTGCTCATCGCTTCTTTCGCCCGAAAAGAATGTGAGATTCTCCCGTATTGTTCCGCTGAAAACCATATTGCTCTGCGGAACATAAGCGAAAAGACCGCGCGTTGATTCGTCAAGAGCGCGCTTATTTCCGTCCTTATCTTCAAGATAAATGCTGCCGGAAAGCGGCTTGTATACGCCGAGTATCAGCTTGAAAAGCGTGCTTTTGCCTATTCCCGAGCGCCCCGAAACCAACAGGAACTCACCCTTCTCCATCCTCGCCGAAGCGTTTTCCAGCACCTTATCGTCCTTATAGCCAAACGAAACTCCGTCAAGCACAAGGGCTTTCATGCTGCCGTAAAGCGCGTTTACCTCGCCTGCGTCAATTCGGCGCGAATCCTCGTCCGGTAGGTTCATAATCTCAAGCAGTCTTTCGCCCGCCGCCTCGGATTTATATAGGGACGAAATCACATCGCCGACATTTGAAAACGGGCTTTGAATCTGGCTTACAAGCTGCAAAATAGCCGTCATTGTTCCATAGGTCATTGCGCCGCCGAGGATAAGGAGGCTGCAGAGTATAAGCGCGGCATAATATCCCAGCTGAAAGAAGGCGCTCACTCCACTGTGCAGAAACTGGTTATAGGCAAACCATTTTTTCCACACCGCAAAGCGCTTGCCTTCAAGCGCATCCGCCTTGCCCGCCGCGGCGTCTCCCGCGCCGAACACCTTGAGCATTAGCGAATTTGCGAGCGATTCCTGATAGTAAGCGTTGACCGTTTCGCTTATATCCGAAAGCGAACGATAGCCAAGCTTTGCGCGC
>CAZUTB010000050.1:1621-8902 GCA_964622905.1 uncultured Oscillospiraceae bacterium
CTTTTGCAGAAGCCTGCCAAGCACGCTCAGGAGCGCTCCCGCCGCAATAAGGCATAGCGGAAGATAGCTGTTCATAATAAACAGCGCGCCCGCGGCGCTCAGAAGCCCGACAATATCTCCAATAAAGTCCGGAAGCACGCACACGGGAAAGCTGACAGTTTCGGCGGCGTCATCGGTTATTCTTTCAAGCAGAACTGCGCTGTGGTATTCAGAAAGCCTGTCCTGACGCTTTTTCAGCAGCTTTGCAAAGACTCTGCGCCTGAGCGAAATGATAACTTTTCGCTCGGTGGACGAAACAAGATAGCTGAGAAAATAGCGCATTACAACTCTTATGCCGACCGCAGAAAGCAGCAGGCCGCCGAAAAGCCAAAGCCTGCCCGCGTCGCCAAGCTGCGCCGAATCAATCAAATCTCGGGTGAAAAGCGCATACACAAGATAGATAAGATTTTCGGCTATAAGCCCTGCTGCAAGCAGAAAAAGCCTGCCGCGAAAGCCCTTTGTCGATTCATACATCAGCTTTTCGGCATCGCCGCAAAGCCGCTTTATCGGGCGCATTTACTTACCCCGCTTTCCGCGAATAAAAGCCCTTGCCCTCCAGCGAAGCCGAATGAGAAAAAGACCAATAATCCTAGGTAATTTCATGAAGCACCACAGATGAGCGTAAAGCCTGTACGCCTTGCTTTCGACAGAAATAAAGCGCTCTCCGCGATAGAAGCCCGAAAGCACCGCCACAGCGGAGGACTCCGTGACAGGCGGGTCGTCATCAATCATTCCGTCGCCGCAGAATATAAGGCTTCCACCCTTGCTTTGCATAACCCTATGCAGGATATACATTCCGTCTTCCCGCCTGTACAGCGCAACATCAAGCCGTCTGAGCGGCTTTTCTATCCGCGTAAGAAGGACCGAGTCCATTCCTTGTCTCAGCATCGGTATCATGCTTGCGCCTACAGGAACCACAAGCAACCTGCCCTTTTCCGCAAGCTCCTTCACCAACGCGGACGATACGGACGCGTCCTTCCTTTCATAAGCAGCCCCGTTCATCAAAGCACCGACGCCGCCTTCAGCGAGGCAATGAATCTATCGACAGAATCCGCAGCCCTTTTCTCCGAAACCTCATACTTATCGGTCAGCGCCGCCGTCATTTCCGCGCGGTCAGTGCCGCTAATAAGCATACCAAAGAGCATTGCTCCCGACGCGTTCAAATTGATTATTCCATGAAAGGTTTTTGCGGTTTCTCCAAGCGCAACCGCAACATATGTGCCGCAAACGGAGCGCAGAGCAAAATCAGAGTTAATCTTCAAACGGAATCCCCCTCGAAAGCCGAGGCTTCTTTCGACATCGCCGTGCAAGCAAGCCGTGCGGCATCCTCGGAAATATTGCATTTTAGCCTGAAAACAGGAACGCTGAGAAGCAAATCATCAAGCATATCAATAAAGCGGTCAAGCGCCTTTTTTCCGCGAGGAAGCACAGACTGCGAAAGAAGAATATTAACGGCATCGGAGGCTGAGATTCGCGCAATCGAGTTCTCTTTTGCCTTTTCAATTATGCAGACGGCTTTCAGCGGAGCCTCGGCATTCCTCTGCTCATTCTCCTTGCCGTGCCAAGGCGCGCCGCAGACGTAAAAGCCATCCTCGCGCTTCACTATGAGCGGCTTATCATCGTTG
Source organism: uncultured Oscillospiraceae bacterium (assembly GCA_964622905.1). Lineage (GTDB taxonomy): Bacteria > Bacillota > Clostridia > Christensenellales > Aristaeellaceae > STF2-37. Next base: position 3,286 of record CAZUTB010000050.1, read on the forward strand.
ATAAACGTAACCTCATCATAGCCAAGCGCCTGCCGCCAAAGGTTCGCGTGCGTAGATTTTCCGCTTCCCGACGGGCCTGTAAACACATAGCCTATTCCCTTGTATATTACGGCGGCGGAATGCAGATACATACCGCCGTTTTTGGCAAGCCAGCCGCTGAAGGAAAAAGCGAAAAAGTAGTTTTCAATATCGCGCCGATACTCGTTTACATAGTCCTGCGCCGCTCTGTCAAACTGCCTTTTGCTCATGCGGAATTCGCGCTCCGCTTTCCTCTTTCCCGTATATATGTAATCCGAAAGCGAATCCTTTATCTCGGAAAGCTCGCCCTTTATCTTTATCACATGATCCGCAATCAGATATTTTGCCATAAAAATGCCCTCTGAGCGCAAATACTCATCATAAAGGGCACAGGCATTCCTGTCTGCACCCTTTGCAACTTAGCAGCCGGATACTACTTATTCTTCTTGCCCTTATTATCCTTGTTCTTGTTCTTGTCCGTAGTATCCCTTCCTCTGCCGGGATTCCACGATTTTGCGTTGTGAACCTCTTCCAGCTTTACAACCTCAGCCTTAGGCTCTTCAAAAGCTTCCTTCAGCTTTTCCGGCATACACATTACCCCCAAGATAAAGATATGAGTTTTTTCAATGTGTATATAATACCACGCGCTTCAATTAGTGTCAATATTAGTTTATTGCTCTTTGTTATTTTATTGTTCCTCGGCGGTTTTGCTCGCAAGCGCGGCAAGATACTCCTGACTGTTCAGCTTTTCCTCTCCGTCCGCAATCGGGATGCGCTCATAATGCCCATCCTCAAACATATGCCACGCCTTCGCGTTATCTCTGAACTGCAAATTCAAAATGGAAAGCACCTTTTCCCTTATATCCGCGTCAAGCACGGGGAACATAAGCTCAACCCGTCTGTCGAGGTTTCTGTTCATCCAGTCCGCCGACGAAAGGAAAAGCTGAGAATCGCCGTTATTCTCAAAGTAGAAGATTCGCGCGTGCTCAAGGAAGCGCCCGACTATCGAGCGCACCTCAATATTTTCGCTCAAATCCGGAACATGGGGACGCAGGCAGCAAATTCCGCGAATCATTAGGCGAATCTTGACTCCCGCGCGGCTTGCCTCGTAAAGCGCCGCGATAACCTCCTCGTCAACCAAGGAGTTCATTTTCGCGTCAATCGAAGCCTTTAGCCCCTTCCGCGCGTTCTCGGTTTCCCTTCTGATAAAGCGGAGAACTCCGTCACGGAGCTGATGCGGGGCATAAATAAGGCGCTTCATATCCGGAGTATCGCAGTAGCCGGTGAGCATATTAAAGAAATTTCCGCCGTCCTCGCCAAGGTCGTGATTAGCGCTGAGTATGCCCATATCCGTATAGATTTTTGCCGTAACATCGTTATAGTTACCGGTTGCAAGGTGGATATAGCGCTGTATTCCGCCGTTTTCGCGCCTGACAACGAGCGTAATTTTGCTGTGAGTTTTTAAGCCTACAAGCCCGTAGACCACATGGCAGCCCGCCTGCTCAAGGCATTTGCCCCATTGAATATTGTTTTCCTCGTCAAAGCGCGCCTTGATTTCCAGCAGAACCGTAACCTGCTTGCCCGCCTCCGCAGCCTGAGCTAGGGCAGCGACTATCGGCGAATGCCCGCTTACGCGGTAAAGCGTTTGCTTGATAGCAAGCACATCGGGGTCGGACGCCGCCTGCTGAACAAAGCGGACTATCGGGTCAAAGCTTTCGTAAGGATGATAGAAGAAAATGTCCTTCTTCTTTATCGCCGCGAAAATGTCCTCGCCGTTTTCAAGCTCCTTCGGAAGCGCGGCGGTGAAGGGCGCGTAGCGCATTTCATCATAGCCCTCTATGGAATAAAGGCGCTTCATGAAGAAGTCCAGATTCAAAGCGCCGTCTATGAAATACACCTCATCCTCTGTTACCTCAAGCGCCTTTTCAAGCGTTTTCAGAATGCGGGCATCGCAGCGCACAGGCACCTCAAGGCGGATTACCGCGCCCCATTTGCGCTTGCGCAGGCTCTTCTCGATTTCCTTGAGTAGGTCCGCTGCTTCCTCCTCCTCAATAGTGAGGTCGGCGTTGCGCGTAATTCTGTACTCCTGATGGCTGAGAATCCTCCGCCCCGCAAACAGGCGGTACAGATAGCGCGAGATTATCTCCTCAAGCATCATAAAGGTATGCACTCCCGCCTTATCCGAGGGAACCTCTACCGCGCGGGGAAGCATTGCGGGAACCTGAACCGTAGCAAAATCAATCTCGCCCTCCTCCTTGCCCTCAAGGAGAACCGCGATGTTGAGAGACTTATTAAGGAGCAGCGGAAAATGGCGCGAGCCGTCAACCGCCATAGGCGTTAATACAGGATAAATCTGGCTCTCAAAAAGCTCGTCAAGATAGGCGCTCTGCCGCTCGGTAACCTCCTCCTTGCGGATGAAAAAGATACCGTTATTGCGAAGCTCCGGCATAATCTGCTCGTTGCAGATGAGATACGACTTATCCATCTGCAAGCGAATTTTCTCCGTCAGCAGCTCAAGCTGCTTGCGCGGACGAAGCCCCGACGGGTCAACGCCCTTATAGCCCGCGTTCACCTGATCGCGCAGGGAAGCAACGCGAACCATGAAGAACTCATCAAGGTTCGTTGAAACAATCGAGAGGAATTTCATCCTCTCAAAAAGCGGATTATCGGGATTCGCCGCCTCGTCCTGAACTCTGCTGTTGAAGTCAAGCCAGCTCAGCTCTCTGTTGATATAGTGATAGGGTTTTTCAAAGAAAATTGTTTCACGAGTTTTCATAATAGTACCGCCTTATCGGAAACGGCTTGCGAATGACGCTTTTTCGCCGTTTGTTATCAAAATTAGTATAACATATTTAATACTCTTTGAAAACTTATAACGGAGCAAAGAGCGAATATTTTACACAATCGTAAAAGGTTTTCTTTATTTAAGCGCCTGCAAATGCTATACTAATGAAAAATCAAGGAGGCAGGAATGGAAAAACCGTTTTTCACAATTGTATATCCCGCTTACAACGCCGAAAAAACGCTGAGCAGGGCGGTTTTATCCATGCTTGAAAACAGCAAGACAAGCGCCGAGGTACTGATTATTGACGACGGCTCAAAGGACGGCACTGCAAGAATTGCGGAGGAACTTGCGGAGCGCTTCAGCGAGATACGGCTTATTCGGCACGGCGAGAACAAAGGGCTTCACGCGGCGAGGAACACGGGGCTTTCCGAGGCGCGCGGCGAATACATTCTTTTCCCCGATTCGGACGATTGCGTCCTTGACGGCTTTCTTGAAACCATAAAGGACGCGCTCCCGCAAAAACCGGAGCTGCTGATATTCGGGCTTACCGAGGAATACTATTCGAGCGGCAGAGTAACGCATAAGAATACGGTGCTTCCTCCCGAAGCATACGCGGAAAGCAAGGCGGACGTGCTGCGGCTGATAATTCCGCTTGAGGAGAACCTGCTGCTTGGGTATGCATGGAACAAGGCTTACAGGGTGGAATTTCTGAGAGAGAATAAGCTTCAATTCGAGAATATTCGGCTTGTTGAGGACATCGTTTTCAACCTTGCGGTTATTCGTGCGGGCGCAAGAATTAAATGCCTGCCTTTGCCCCTTTATAACTACGCAAAAAGGGAAAGCAGCATAACCGGCTCGAGTATGCCCGACTACTACCCCGCACATTTAAGGCGCGCGGAGGAATTATACAAAACGGTTACCTGCCTTGGCGGCGGCGATACTGAGCTATCACGCGTTGCTTTGCGCTGGGCGCGCTTCGTGCTTTCAGCGATATCACGCCAAGATAACGCGGCAGCAATGAAGGAAATGCTGATGAGCATCTTCAACTCCGATGAATACAAGCGCTTTTCGCCTTTTCTCACTATATCTCACGGAAACGCTATGGAAAGAGCGCTGGCGCGGGCAATCCTCGGTAAAAAAGAAAACGAACTGACGCTGATGGCAAAAGCAGTTAAGACCGCAAGGCGCGTTCCGAAGCTGTTTACAAGGATAAAACGCAAGCCGCAGGGCAAAGAAAGCGTGAAAGGATGATTGAGCTTTCGATAATCATTCCCTCCTACAACGTTGAAAAATTCGTTGGTAAAACGCTTGAAAGCCTTTGCATTCCGGAGCTTTCGGGAAGGCTTGAGGTGCTTGTTATCGACGATGGCTCAACCGATTCCACCGCTCGGATTGCCGAAAACTTATGCAAAAGAGAGCCGACAATTTTCCGCTGTATAAGAAAGCCGAACGGCGGTCACGGCTCATGCGTAAACGAGGGCTTCGGGCAGATGGCAGGAAGGTATGCGCGCGTTATAGACGGCGACGACATGGCGGACTCTAAGGCGCTTGTGCGCTTGGTTTCCGCGCTTGAAAAGACGGATGCGGACCTTGTGATTGACGAAAGAACGGAATTCAGCGATAAAACCGGCGAAGAAACAAGGTTTTTCCTGCCGCAGGATATACGGGATGGAATCAAGCTCGATTTTTCAGCGTATGCCGAGAAGCGTATGATTCCGTATTTCACGATTCATTCGCTGGTGATAAAGAAGGAGCTTATTAAAAGCATACCGATAAAGCTTGACGAAAAGATATTTTATGAGGATTACGAGCTGGCGCTTATGGCGACAGCAAAGGCAGAAACCGTGCTTTTTATGCGAAACAGCGTGTACCGCTACCGCGTTGCGCGCAGCGGGCAAAGCGTGAGCGCGGAAAGTTATGTAAAAAGGTACAGAATGCTCAGGCGCGTTGTCGGCTTCGCGCTCCGCTATTATGAAGCGGGAGCGTTTGGCGCAGACCGCAAGGGCTATGTCCGCGCCTCCGTTGGTTCAATTATAAACACGCACCTTAACATTCTGCTTGTGCTTGACAAGGACAAGGCAAGGGGCAGAAGGCGCGCAAGGGGCTTTATGCTCTGGCTTAAGGAAAGGCATCCCGCCTTTGCAAAGGACGCAAAAAATAGATACCGCTCCGCGCTTTTGCTCAATCTGCTTAATGTCGGCGGCGAAGGGCTTGAGCGCCTTCGCGCAATGAAAAGCAGGCTGAGGAAGCGAAAAGCGGCATCCAAGAGCTAAGAATTAAGTGCCAATAAGCTTTATAGGATGGCGTATTACCGTTTTCTGTTTATCCGCGGCGGTTTTGCGCGCATCGGAAAGATATATCTCATGATGGAGGCGGGCATTCAGCCTTCCACCGTCAAAAAGTATGCTTTCGTCCGGCTCGGTCATGTCATTCTGATAGCCGTTTTCAGCAATATAGTCATCCATGAGCTTGACGGACACCGGCTCATCGTCAAACGCGCCTAAGTGCATAATCTGAACGCAAAGTTCTTCCTTAATCGCGAGCATTTTTGCTCTTGAGCAGTCAAGCTTCTTTTTGCTCTCCGCCTCGGCGCGCGCCCACTCGAAATCGCTTTCCGTAACAAAATCGGGAAGGCGAATTACGGAAATCCAGTTAAAATCGCGCTTCCGCGAGTAATCCATTCCGTCTGTTTCCTTCTGCCACCAGAAGCCCTCCAGCGGCGGGACGACGTAATCATAGAAGCCATCGAGCTTGTGCCCGCTCTTTGCGCTCATTTTCAAGGTGTACGCAAGGGCATAGAGAACCGAAAGCGCT
>CAZUTB010000051.1:0-8887 GCA_964622905.1 uncultured Oscillospiraceae bacterium
GTTTCCTTGCCCCATTGCCGACCGTGAATCAATAGGATGACCAGGAAAAGGGTGAAAACTCGGCGCACGTATTCCATAGAAGACGTGCGCCGAAAGCGAAGCGTCAGCTGAGCGTCAGTCCTGTTTTTCAAGAAACCTCTTGTGCTTTTCAAGCTGCTTTGAGTGCATTGCAACCGATTTGCTGAAGGCGCGCTTATGCTCCTGAGCGCTTTTCCTGTCCGCAAACGCCGCTTCATTTTCAAGCGCCTTGTAGCTTTCCCAGCGCTCTTTTGTGAGCTTCCCGCTTTCCAAGGCGGCTCTTATCGCGCAGCCCGGCTCGCGCTCGTGGCGGCAATCGCTGAATCGGCATTGCCCAAGAAGCTCCTCGACATCCGGAAACGCCTCGGTAAGCCCGTCCTTCACGTCCCACATTCCGATTTCGCGCATACCCGGGGTGTCGATTACAATAGCGCCCGTGGGAAGTCGGAACATCTGCCTGTGCGTTGTTGTGTGCCTGCCCTTGGACTCGTCAATCTGCCGAGTAACGTTTACCTTCATCAGCGTTTCGCCCGCCAAGGCGTTCAGGAGGCTTGACTTGCCTACGCCCGACATTCCGAGGAAAACGAGGGTTTTCCCGCTCTGCATATAGCCGGAAAGCGCCTGTAAGCCCTCGCCGGTTACGGAGCTTATTGCGAATACCTCAGCGCCTACGGCAACGCTTTTCGCGTTTTCGATAAGCTCCTCGGGGTTTTCGCATAGGTCAAGCTTTGTCAGTATTATCACCGGAGTTGCGCCTGAATTCCACGCAAGCGTAAGGTAACGCTGGAGGCGCGCGGGGTTCAAATCATTGTTGAGCGAGGATACGATGAACACATAATCGAAGTTTGCCGCTACGACCTGCGCCTTGATGGTCTTAACATATCCAAGCGCGTGCCCGCTGAAATCGCTGCGCGAAAAGCAGGAGGTGCGCGGGAGCGTTTCTGTTATCACGCTGTCGCCGCTCTCGTTCCGTATGTATCTTACAAAATCGCCCACGGCGGGATAGAGCGCATCGCTGTCCTCGCGGTAGTAAACCGACGCCTTTAGCTTTGCTCCGCAGGAGCCGCAGCTTGTTATCAATTCCCAGCGTTCCTTATGCACGGCGGTAACTCTCGCTATGGTTTCATCGTCGCCCAAATATCCGTATTCCCTAAGGTCTGTCAACTTTTTATCTCTCCTAAATATTCTGTTTGTCGGTCGTGCTTGCCTTTTTGAGCGCCTCTGAGCCGAAGCATCGCGCGCAAAAAAGCCGCAAGCAGTCCTTGACTGCCGCGGCTTTGACTATCGCGGATAAAGGATGCTTTGTCGGCAAAAGAAACAAGCTATGGGCATACCTCGCCCCTTTAGCAGCGCCTGCTTCTCTGCCCGTATTCGGCTAGAGGGAAATCACCATTCCATAATCCGTCATACTTTACACTGCACCCCTTTCGGAAATTAATATCTGCATTTTACCACCGATAACGGCGCTTCGTCAATCGGTTTATATGGCTATTTGCACGATTTTGCTTAAAACCGTATCGCGCGGGAAGAATATTTGCTATAATAGCCCCATGAAGCCTATTTCGGAGGTGCTTATGCCCGAAACCCTTTATGATAGAATTTCCGCAATCTCGCCGGAAAACACCGTGAAAAACGCGCCGATGAGCGCCTATACCACCTTCCGCATCGGCGGCAATGCCGACGTTCTGCTTTCCCCGAGGAGCGAAGAAGAAATTCTTTGCGCCGTCAGCGCCGCAAAAAGCTTCGGCGCTCCGTACATGGTTATCGGGCAGGGCTCGAACCTGCTTGTTTCCGACGCAGGGATAGAGGGGCTTGTGATAAGGCTCGAAAAGCCGTTTTCTGCTATCTGCATGAAGGGCAGCAGAATATGCGCGGAGGCGGGCGCAACCATGACGGCGCTTGCCCGCTTTGCATATTCGCAGGGGCTTGCGGGGCTTGAATTTGCGCACGGAATCCCCGGGTCTGTCGGCGGCGGAGTATTTATGAACGCGGGAGCCTACGGCGGAGAGATAGCGCAGACGCTGAAAAGCGCGCGCTGCCTTTCGGCGGACGGAAATGTTGTTGAGTATGCCGCTGAGGAAATGCGCTTTTCCTACCGCCGCAGCCGCGTAATGGACGAGGGCGGGACTGTGCTTTCCGCAGAATTCGAGCTGCAAAGCGGCAATTCGGACGAGATAAAGGCAAGAATGGATGAGCTTTCACGCAAAAGGCGGGATAAGCAGCCGCTGACTATGCCCAGCGCAGGCTCAGCCTTCAAGCGCCCCGAGGGGCATTTTGCGGGCGGGCTAATAGAAGCGGCTGGGCTTAAGGGCTTTTCAATAGGCGGAGCGGCTGTGAGCGATATGCACGCGGGCTTTCTTGTAAACAAGGGAGGCGCAACCTGCGCGGATATGCTGCGCCTTATATCTCATGTGAGAAAAGCCGTTTACGATATGAGCGGAGTTCTGCTTGAACCCGAGGTGAGAATAATCGGAAGGGACATCCAAGGTGCTCTTTATACTCTAAATATATGAACGTATTCACAATGATTTAATGATTTTCTCATAAACAAATCTTGCGTACACCATTTTATTGTTATACAATACAAGCGGGAGGTGGAGAGATGAAATACTTTATTATTACAGGCATTTCAGGCGCCGGCCGCTCGTCCGTTCTGCGCTGCATCGAGGACATGAACGGTCTTTGCGTGGACAACCTGCCTCCCCAGCTGCTTACCACCTTTATGGAGCTTATGCCCGCAACGGAAACCAGCAAATCGGTCTGCGGGCTTTGCATAGACGTTCGCTCCCGCAAGCTTTTCAACGCGCGCAGGGTGTGCGAAACCATTGATAAGGCAAGGCAGAGCGGCTTTGACGTTCAGCTGCTGTTTATCGACGCGGAGGACAAGACGCTTATAGAGCGCTATAAGGAAACCCGCCGCGACCATCCGCTTGCAACCGAAAGCGTGAGCCTCGATGACGCGATAAAGCTCGAGCGCGAGCTTTTGCAGCCGCTTCGCGAGAAAGCGGACTACATTATAAACACGACTAAAACCAATGTTAAGAAGCTTTCCGCACAGATTCAGCACATTTTGCAGGGCGATGAGGAATCGCAGTACATTCATCTTGTGCTTGAAAGCTTCGGCTTCAAGCGCGGAATACCCAGCGAGGCGGATTTGGTCTGGGACGTTCGCTTCCTCCCGAATCCCTTCTATATTAAAGAAATCTGCGCGCAGACCGGACTTGATAAGCCGGTAAGCGATTTTGTTCTTGGGCATGAGGTTACAAAAACTTTCCTTGAAAAATCCATGGATTTGCTGCTTTTTCTTCTTCCGCATTATCAGGAGGAGGGCAAGCGCAGGCTTTGCGTAGCCATAGGCTGCACGGGCGGCGCTCACCGCTCCGTTGCCATCACGGAGGAAATTGCCAAGCGCCTTGCCGAAAAGAACTATGTCGTTGACGTTACCCACCGCGATATTGAAGCGGAAAGGGCATCGTGGAATCTGTAAACGCGCCTGAAACTGAAAGGCGGAGGTTGCAACGTCCTTTTCATCCATTGTAAAAGATGAGCTTTCGCGCCTTCCGGCGGGAAGGGAATGCTGTATGCGCTACGAGCTTGCGGCATATATCGCCGCGCTCGGAACGCTTTCACTGAGCGGAAGAAACGGGCTGAATGTAAGCATTTCGACTGAAAGCCCCGCGCTTGCGCGCAGAATATTCCTTTTTGAGCGCTCGCTTACGGGCGTTTCGCCGCAGATAGCAACGGTTGAAACCGAGCGCCTCGGAGGGAAGCGGCTCTGCCGCCTCTCGGTTTACGGGGACGACGCGAAAAAGCTGATGCTTCTGATGCACATGATGGAGCCTGACCCCGAAACCGGCGAGATTGCGCTTAAACGCACTTCTCCGAAGCTTTCCATGAAGCGCTCCTGCGATAAGCGCGCCTATCTTCGGGCGGCGTTCATCGGCTGCGGCAGCGTGGTAAGCCCCGAAAAGGACTATCATTTGGAATTTGTCTGCGCAAGCGAGGAAACGGAGCTTACCGTTTTCAGGCTGCTTGAGCGCGTTGGCTATCTGCCTAAAAGGATGGTTCGCAAGGAAAGATTCGTTGTATATCTGAAGGGCGGCGACGCGGTAGCCTCCCTGCTTGCATTCTTAGGCGCTTCCGCCGCCGTGATGAAAATGGAAAACGTGAGAGTGCAGAAAACGGTGCATAACCGCGTCAACCGCGCGATGAACTGCGACAGCGCCAATCTCAGAAGGCAGACGGAAAGCGCCGGAGAGCAGGTTAAGGCCATCGAAGCCTTTAAGAATGAGAAGGGGCTTGCGGCTTTGCCCCAATCGCTTCGAGAGCTTGCTGAGGCAAGGCTCAAAAACCCATCGGAAAACCTTTCACAGCTCGGGCAGGCGCTCAATCCGCCAATATCCAAGAGCGCCGCAAACCACAGAATGAGAAGACTTATGGAGCTTATCGGCTGAGGATAAGCAAAGGAACGCAGATGATAATGCCGCAAGGGGAGCAGCCCGCGGCAGGGAGGAATATTTATGATTCGCAGGGAGATTTCGCTCGGAACTACAAGCCCCGTTCAGCGAAGGGACGCCGCCAAGCTGGTGCAGATTGCCAGCCGCTTCGAGTCAAGGCTGATGATTGAGCATGACAGCAAGGTTATCAACGCAAAGAGTATGCTCGGCTTGCTTTCGCTTGGGCAGATTCAGAACGGCAGGGTTTATCTTGTCGCGGATGGTGATGACGAGAAGAACGCCGTTGATTCCATTGTAAAGCTGCTTGAAAAGGGCTTTGAGGACTGAGCCTTAACCTGCTTACATATATTCCCGCGCGCACGGCGTGACGGGCTTATTTTCGTTTATATTATGATGAATTTGCCATTGTCTGCGCTTGACTTGCACAATACGCAAGACGATATTATCGGACTTGCGTGAACCGCAACAGAACCCGCCGTGAACTGAGGCTTGACACGCGACTGAAATGTGTTATCATTGTTTTGTATACAGAAAACAAAAGGAAAACAGGAGGTGCGATGATGCCATCCTTAACTTTTGACCCAATGATGGAGAGCAGACCCATTCGCGAGATAGCCTATGAGGTGCTTAAGCACGCTATTGTGACGGGCGAAATACCCGCGGGAGAGAGAATTGTTGAAACCGAGTATGCGGATAAGCTGCATATAAGCAGAACGCCCCTTCGCGAGGCGCTGAGAAAGCTCGAGCGCGACGGGCTTGTAGAGTACGCAATGCGCCGAGGGGTTGTCGTACGCGCGTTCACCATTGCGGATATAGAGGAAATATACACCATCAGAAATGCTCTTGAAATGCTTACGATTCCCAGCGTTGTTAAGAATACGACCGATGATGATATTATGGCGCTTGAGGAGCTGCTTGTCAAAATGGACAAGGCGCTCAAGGAGCTTAACATCGAGGAGCTGGTTGTCCTGAACCGCCAACTGCATCAGAATATGCTCGCAATATCCAAGATGTCGCGAGTGCTTCGCGTAATTGAGAGCCAAGAGGAGTACATCGTCAAGTTCTCCGGTATGTCCATTGCCAATGACAGCCGTCGCGAAAGCAGCCATCAGGAGCATCACGAGCTTGTGCGGCTCCTTAAGGAGCGCGACCTTGATGCGCTTACCGCGCTTTGGCAGAAGCATATTGAGCAGAGCAAGCGCTCCTGCCTTTACGCCGTCCGCAAAATGCGCCCGGGTATGATTGTATAATCTTCATGCTTGTTTTACCCGCCGAAGCTTAAACCGCTTTGGCGGACTTTTTGCATTGACAGCCGTTAAAGTATGTAATATCATCTGCATATAGGATTGTACCGATAATATTGAAGGAGGAATAATTGTGAAGCGACTTGTTTCGGTTATCTTAGCTGTGCTTCTCGTGCTGGGCTGCTCCTTTGCGCTTGCAGCCGATGAATGGTACTGCCCAAACTGCGGAGCGGGCCCCAATGACAGCAATTTCTGCCCCAAGTGCGGAACCGCGCGCCCTGCCGCCGACGCAACTCCCGCGCCTACAACAAGCTCTGTTCTGTCAAAGTTCGGCAAAACCGTCGAGGTAGGCTCTCATGTTTTCTTCGGAAATTATGAGCAGGACGGCGACCTCGTTTACGGCAACGAGCCTATCGAATGGATTGTGCTTGACGTTGCCGACGATACCGCGCTGCTTATCAGCCGCTACGCGCTTGCGAAAAAGACCTTTAACGACACGAGCAACGGCGCAACCTGGGCTACCAGCTCCCTTCGCGCCTGGCTTAACCGCAGCTTCTACAACACCGCCTTCAGCGCCGCCGAGCAAAGCAATATCGTTGACACCAAGCTTGACGAGAGCCGCAGCCAATGCCATCCCGATTACGCGCCCAAGCGCATCGGCGATGATACAACGGATAAGGTTTTCCTCCTCAGCTACGCGCAGGCTGAAAAGTATATGCCCAGCAAGTATGACAGGCTCTGCGTTTCCACTGCCGAAACCCTCAATAACGGCGCGAATAAGAGCGACGACCGCTATCTTGACGGCGAGCAGAAGACCAGCTGGTACTGGCTGCGCAGCCCCGCGTTCAAGAACAACATTATCTGCGTTGGCTGGGATGGCGAATTTGCAAGCTGCTATATGAGCCACACCTACGGAGTTGTTCGCCCGTGCATCACGGTCAAATTATCTGCTATTCAATAATAAGTAATTATTAACATCAAGTCCCCGAACGGTTTGCGCCGCTCGGGGCTTTTTTGCTGCTCTCCTATCGCTTTTCCTGACACTTTTTCTGACACGAAATCGGTATAAATGCGAACTTGCGTTCGTATTTAACTTGCGCTATTCTCACATCGTCCGATTCGTGTAAGCGCTTGGAACGGCTGAAAGCAAGGGCGCTTAACGGGCGGCGTGATTAAGCGGCTCAGCGCCCCTTGCGGGCGTGAAGGGGGAGAAAAGGAATGGCAGACAACGCAAGAAGGATGATTATGGTAAGACTCTGGAGCGTTAAGGACGATATAAAGAGCCTTAAGCTTACCCGCGATGAAATTGACGAGATGAAGGACAGAATAAGGTTTATCCGCGCCGTGTTCGCGGCGGGCGATACGCTTATGAGCGCAAGGCTGAGCGGAACATATGTGCGCGGGCATTCGGACATAACCGCAGCCTGCGCCGCGCAGATAGCGGAGGGCGCGCTTCCGCCCCGCCTCAGGGAGGAATACAGGGAGGCTATGCGCGGCTTGAAGCGCCTGCGGGCAAGGGAAAGCGAGCTTTGCCTTCGCCTTGCCGAGGTGAAGGGAATGCTTGCGGCGCTGCCCGCCGCGCAGCGGCAGATAGTGCTTGACCGCGATGTAAGCGGATACGACTGGGATATGATAGAGCGGCGCTTCCGCGATAAATTCCCGATTCCGCTTCTGAGGCGCGGGCTTATGGACGAGCGCTTGAGGGCGCTTTCGTATCTTGCCGAAGGCAGGGGAGCGTAAAGGCTACCGCAGCTGAATATGTATATTGATGCGCCTTCTTCTGTCAGCAAAGGAGAGGGCGCTTTGATATAAGTTTGTTTTGAAGGAGGGAGGACGAATAGCCGTAAGAACATCGAAATCGCGCGAGAACATATCGAAATGCTCGCGCGCCCTGCTGGGAATGCGCGCCCACCTGAGCGACGAGGAGAGCGAGGAGCTTTCGCGGCAGGGCATTGACGAGGAGAAGCAGGACATCCTGCTCAGCTCCATGTACGCGATTTGCAGAAAGGCGGAGAAGGGCGACATGACGGCGCTCACCTTTCTGCTTGACGTGAGCGGAATACGCCCGAAGAACGCGCAGACGCAGAACGCGCCTGCGGGCGACATAACGCTTTCGTTGGTGGAAGGGGCGCGGGATGCGCCTTAATCTCGACAAGCGCCTTTTCAATCCGGTTTACCTTCCGTTTCTTTTCTGCGAGCGCCGCTTTCAGATTTTCTTTGGCGGAGCGGGAAGCGGAAAGAGCGCGTTTGCCGCAATGCGCTGCGTCCTTGACGTGCTTTCGGGCAGAAATTACCTTGTTGTGAGAAAGGTTGCGCGCTCGCTGAAAAGCAGCTGCCAGAACGAAATCCTGAAGGCTATGGAGCGGATGGGGCTGAAAAAGCTGTTCTCCGTTTCCAAGGCGGAGGGGAGCATTACCGCGCTGAGCAACGGAAAGCAGATACTTTTCTGCGGGCTTGACGATGTGGAAAAGGTCAAATCCATCACTCCGCAGGCGGGAGCGCTTACCGATATATGGGTTGAGGAGGCAACGGAGATACGCGAAACCGACCTGCGTCAGCTTGAAAAGCGCCTCAGGGGTGAAAGCCGCTTCGTTAAGCGCGTTACGCTCACCTTCAATCCCGTTCTCAGAACGCATTGGATTTTCAGGCGCTTTTTTGAAGGCGTATGGGCGGACGGCGGCGGGAGGCTTTTTGAAAATGACGACACGCTGCTGCTTAAAACCACCTACCGCGACAATGTTTTCCTTACCGAGGACGACAGGCAGGCGCTGGAAAACGAGAAGGACGAGTATTTTTACCGCGTGTATACCTTGGGCGAATGGGGAGTCAGCGGCTCGACCGTTTTCAAGCGCTTTACCTCGGCGGATTTGCGGCGCGAGCGCGCTGTGTGCGAGCGCCCGCTCTATGGGCTGGATTTTGGCTTTTCCAAGGACCCTTGCGGCTTTGTGATGTGCGGATATGACAGGGCGCGGCAGAGGGTGAGCGTATTTACCGAGGAATGCGAAAAGGAGCTTACAAACCGCGACCTTGCGCGGCTGCTCAAGCCCATCGTCGGCTCGGGAATGGTAGTCTGCGACAGCGCAGAGCCAAAAAGCATAGCGGAATTGCGGCAGTACGGAATAAGAGCCGTTCCCGCAAGAAAGGGACCGGACAGCGTTATACACGGAA